>VEMY01000002.1 GCA_009711825.1 Bacillota bacterium
TTGATGTATACTTTGGTTGTAAGATATTGTTTGCCATAACTATATTTTACACCAAAAGACGGCTTCTGGATACTACCAGTCGCCGTCTTTTGTGTTTTTTTCAGAGGCCGCTAGTGCGACAGCCCCTTTTATATTGGAGGGAAGATTTGTGCTGCTGAGTATATTCTTGATTCTACGTCTGGGCATTGTGATTCAGTACGGCATGCGGAAATTACCGCTGCCTGGTCTTTTGGGCCTCTTGTTTCTGGGCGTCGCCTTGGGACCCCAGGGTTTTGATTTGTTGGCGCCGGTGGTATTGGACTATTCCCAGGATCTGCGGCTGCTGGCTTTAATCGTAATCCTACTGCGGGCCGGTCTTGGCCTCAACCTTAATCAGGTGAAGACCAGCGCCCTGGGATTGGGTGTAATTCCTTGTCTTGTCGAGGGGTTGGTTGTAACTGTTGCTTCTCGATTTTTGCTGGAGTTTTCTTGGCCGGCGGCAGCTAGTCTGGGTTTTGTGCTGGCGGCTGTTTCGCCGGCGGTGGTTGTGCCTTCGATGCTCTGGCTGAAGGAATGGGGTCTGGGTATGAGTAAGGGAATACCGGTGATGATTCTGGCCGGGGCCTCTGTAGATGATGTGGTGGCTATTACCTTTTTGTCCAGCGCCCTGGGCTGGGCAGCCGGTTCGGCGGCGGGGGTGCATTGGCAACTCTTAATCATTCCGGCGCGCATCCTTGGCGGTATTGCCCTAGGCCTGGCAGTTGGCTGGGTTTTGTTGAAACTTATGCCTTTGGTTTCCCGGTTTAACAAGGGTTACGGGGCACTTGCCGCCTTTTGCGGCCCAGATGCTGAAACTGGGTTTCGTGATATACTGTGGATGCGTTCCCAAGAAACAAGTGATGAAGCTGGGTTGCGAGGAGAATTGCTGGCGCTTGCCAGCCAGCTATCTGCATTCAGGTATCAGAATTTTGAACTGCAGCAGAGCAACCGGGAGTATGAAATGCGCGAAGGTTCGCTGCAGTCGACAATTACGATGCTCCGACAAAAGCTAGAACGTGAAGGTGGTAGATGATGCGTCCGAAGCAATTATGAGCCGCGACGTAATAACTGTGAATCCTGACTCCACAGTGCGAGAAGCCGTTGAGCTAATGCTCAAGCACCGGATTAGCGGGCTGCCGGTGGTGGATGGCGAGGGTAAACTGGTGGGGCTGTTAACCGAGAATGACCTAGTTCTGGGAGGAAAGCCCAGTTTGCCGGTGCATTTGCAGGTGTTGGAGAATTTATTGGGCAGTCAGGATCCGGAGTTACGCACAGTGCAGCTGCGTCAGTTGGCCGGACAGTCGGTGAGCAAACTGATGACCAGGGAGGTTACAACTGCCCGACCCCAGACCCCGGTGGGAGAATTGGTGAATTTGCTTGTGGCGAACGATTTTAAGCGCATATCGATCATTGAGAATGGTCAGTTGGTGGGAATTGTCACCCAGGCGGATATTGTCAGGGTTATGGCCGAAAAAGATTGAATCTAGGGCTCGGGGTAAATATTTTACTTGAGCCAGTTTGTTGTCTAGACCAGATAGGCCACTCATATAAATTAGATGAGGTGGTTGTATGTCTGGCTTTGCCAACGGCTGGTTCTTTACTTGGTTTATTTTTATGCTGGCGTGTGCCGGTTTACTGCGCCCACCAGTTACCGATGGCCATATGCTGGCGGTATTAGGCGGTGGTTTCTTTTTGCTGTTAATTCAAGGTGAGATGTATCGCAAGCTCCTGAAGCGGCGAGGTCTAAAACGCCGATCATTTACCCGGCATCCGCTTTACCTGCCTCTTGGCCTAGCACTGGTGACGCTGGTAATTCTACCTCTGTATTTGTCAGGAACAGAACTCTCTCTGATTTTATGGTTGCTCTTGTTAAATGCTGCGCTGGCCGGCGTCTACCCCTTGCTGGTGATGCTGGGGCAGGAAGTGAAAGATTATGTGCACAGCCGCTGGCTGGATTTGCTTTATCCGCTGGTCTTTTTATCTGTTGTCGCCATTGATTGGGCGGAGCAGGGTCGCTCGCTCCTGTGGCTGCTGGCTGTGCCCCTGATATTCGCTGTCCTTGGTCTGATGATGATTCGCGAAGCGAGAGCGATGCTCGGGGCCCGTTCGGATGATCAAATCACCCGGACGCGTCACGTAATTTAATTCTATCTCCCCGACAGGAAATAATTGTGAATTTAGCGAATATATCAATTGAGGGGGGATGATGTTGGGTATTCATTTGTGGCGAATTGGTTTGCTGTATGCTTTTAGCTTAAAGCTGGTTATCTCAAGACAGCTAGAGTTTCTGGACAAGCATGTCGGGCGTGCGATGGCGGAAGGAGCCGTATTATGAGAAAGCATATGCGCTGGTTGTGGTTTTTGTTTCCTTTGGTGCCTCTGATAATTTGCTGGATTTTGGAGCTACACCTAGAACCGGGCAACTGGCTGGACAAGTCTTTCTTTTGGTGGAACAGCAACGCTATGTTTACCGGGCCGCTGTTTTTAGCCCTCTGGTTTTATGTCGGCACCCAGATGGCCCGTGTCATGGGGGGAAGGATTCTCTTTGCCCTTGGCAACGTGCTGGTTCTGATAAACGCGGGGATATTCTTTTACGGCTCCCTAATTATAGCCACACCCCGGGAGCTAATATATCATATTACATTGACGCTGCCGGTGCTGCGATTTGCGGCTTTGGTCATCCCTTTTGGCGGAAACGGGGCGGTTTTCAGCGCCTATTTACTAATTTTGGCGGCTTTAAACGGCGGCTTGTTCTGGGGGCTAAGCCGGAGGCACGGGGACGGTTCTTCTGCTTCCTTTACAAGCTGATCCCTTTTTTTTATCGAACTATCTTGCATAACATAATAGCGCATGGTATACTTAGGGTGCTATCTTGTATAACAAGATTCCGGAGTAAATGGGGTGTTTGGATGGAGCGCAGAAGGACGCAGTTACTTAAAGGCGTGCTGGATATGTGCATGTTGAAAATTCTCGCGGCAGGGGATTGCTACGGCTACGAGATAACTAAAAAATTGCAGGCCCAGGGGCTAGAGCTGGCCCGGGAAGGGAGCATTTACCCTTTATTAGCCCGGCTGGAAAAGGCAGGGTTTGTCGATAGTTATCTTGTGCGCTCCCGGGAGGGCCCCAACCGCAAGTATTACCGACTCAGTGTTGCCGGCCGGGAACAATTGTCCGATTGGGAGCGGGAATGGGTGGAGTTTTATCGCTCAGTAAATCAGATTATAGGAGGTGGCAGCGATGGCAGAGATGCAAACGGCAATTAAGGATGTCGTGGAGAAGTGCAAGATTTACTGGATGTTTAGCAATTTGCCCCGCAAGGCGCTGCTGGAAATGGAATTGGAATTGCAGGGCCACCTGGAAGAGGCCATCGCTGACGGAAAGGCATTGGAGGATGTTGTCGGCAGGGACGTAATTGCCTTTGCCCGGACCTGGGCCGAGACCAACTACCGGGCCCGGACCTGGCAGGAAAAAATCTTTAATCTCTTTTACCTGGTGCTTCTGGCATTCATGGTCACTTTGCCTTTCAATCACATCACCTTCATGGCTTGGGCAGTGCCTGTCTACTGGAGCAACTTGTTAATTATCGCCATTATAACTTGTCTGGTGGCATTCTTGGTTCAGCCCGGAGTAATTGCCCGGATTTTTGCCCTAGATTCTGCTGTCAAGCAGTGGTTGATATTTTTCGCGGTGTTTATGCTTACAACCCTTGCCTTTGTCGGCCTTTTGCTGATACCGCATCATTTTGAGCATCAGCCGCTGTTTTATTGGCCGTGGCAGGCAACGGTGGCGACAGCTGTAGTTACTTTTATTGTCGCCCGGGTGGCAATTGGCAAAGAAACGCGGGAGACCGAGGCCGCTGAACACATGGTTCATGAACAGGTGGCAGAGCGGCCAGGAGGCGGACATTGTCTGTTGATTCTACCGGCAATCGGTTTGATTGGTTCTGGGACTGTCTGGTGGTTTGTCGGTGAGACTGCCAAACAAATTGCCCAGATGGTGTTTGTCTGTTCGGCGCTTGTGCTTTGGACCCGGATAATAATTTGGCCCGCGTTGCAGCGCTCTCGCAAGAAGTAAAGGTTCCGAAACTTTCTGGTTCAGTTAGACGTCAGCTGGGCAGGGGTGATTGAATTGAAACTCAGGCGGTTGGTGTCAGTTGTTCTCGGGCTGTTAATTTTGCTTGGCGCAGCATACGGGTTGGGTTTTTTACCGTTGCCTGTTGCCAATCTGAATGATTGTGAAGCTCAGGTGGCAGCAGCAGTCTTTGACTGGCTTTTGGAAGAGACCCGGGACTGGGGTCCTCGTTATCTGGAAGTGGCAGGGGCTAACCCCAATTTGGCGACGTTGCAGGCGCTCTCTATTGATGAACCCTGGCGCTTGCGCTCCCGGTCCTGGGTGACGATGCGGGGTGTCTATGATCGCCGAACGTTCAAAAGAGGTGTCTTGCTCAGTATCCAGTCTGTAAAAGTGGACGACGACAAAGCGACCGTATATGCCAACAAATATCAGTCCGGATTAGGCGGGGAGTACTATCGGGTGATTTTGTGGTTAGACGGGAACATGTGGAGAATTAAGCAGGTGGAACTGTTGGCTATTTCCTGAACGTAAGCTTTGCGCCGTGGGGAGATCTCACGGCGCTTTTGTTTTTGCCGGAGGGGAACGTCACAGTGGTACGGGAGGAGGATGGGAGCAGCAGAACCGTCCCCGTGCTCCGGTGCTCCGGGGAATGTGGCGGTTTTGGGTCGAAAATGCAGTGAAAGTGTTGCTTTTTGGGTAGATTCGCCGTAAAATGGGAGGTAACGGGGGGGATGTGTGTGGATAGGCTGGATTTGATGATTGTAAGCGAACTGCAGGCCAATGCCAGGATCAGCACCGCGGAGCTTGGCCGCAAGATCGGACTCTCCACCTCTGCTACGGCGGAGCGGATCACCAAGCTGGAGAAGGAAGGGGTAATCCAGGGTTATAGCGCCATTGTGGATGGGGCCCGCCTGGGGGCAGGTATCACTGCATTTATTCTCGTGCCCGTGGGCAATATGACCATAGACGAGATGGCAGAGTTGATTATCTCCATCCCCCAGGTTCAGGAATGTCACAAGGTTTCTGGTAATGCTTGTTTTATGGTCAAGGTAAAGGCCGGCTCCATGGATGAGCTGGAGCAGACCATTGACAGGATAAATCAGACTGCGCCCAATACCTATTCGTACATAGTGCTTTCAACCGTCAGGGAGACGGCTGCAATACCAATAAATCTTAAGGAGGAGAAGGATGTTTAAGAGTTTTGAAGAGCTGAAGGGTTTTTGCACTGCCAACGAGATTCGGGTCATTGACTTCAAGGTTATTGACATGTCCGGGCGCTGGCATCACCTGACAATCCCTGTAGAACGGCTGACCGAGAAAACCGTGGAAAAGGGCATTGGCATGGACGGCTCTAGTTATGGATTTCTGTCAGTTGAGAAGTCGGACATGGTGTTTCGGCCCGATTTGAGCACAGCCTTTGTCGACCCCTTCGCCCAGGTGCCGATGATTTCGATAATCTCCGACATCTATTCGCTGGGTGAGAAGACCGAGCGTTTTGCCGGTGATCCCCGCTATGTCGCCGAGAAAGCAGAGCGTTATCTCAAGGACACGGGTGTTGCCGACGAATGTCTGTTGGGCCCGGAGCTGGAATTCTACATCCTTGACCATGTATCGTATAGAAATGACCCCCATCACACCGAAGTAGTGTTGGATTCAGTCCAGGCACACTGGAACAGTGGCAACCGGGAATACCAGAACCAGGGCTATACCGTTCGTCCTCACGGCGGTTACCATGTGGATATCCCTGCGGATTCCAGCTTCGATTTGCGTAATGAGATTGTCCTTGCCCTGGAGAAGCACGGCGTGCCGATTAAGTACCATCATTCCGAAAACGGCGGCCCCGGTCAGGTCGAGATTGAGCTGTCCTTTGGTGGCTTGCAGCAAATGGCCGACCGTACCCAGCTGGTCAAGTACTTTATCAAGAACCTCGCCCTTCAGGACGGGCGGACGGCTACATTTATGCCGAAACCCTTCTTCGGCGAAGCGGGGAGCGGCATGCATGCCCATATCCAGTGGTTCAATCAAGGCAAGCCGGTATTTTACGGCGACAATTACGCCGGCCTGAGCGATACCGCACTCTTTGCCATTGGCGGCATCCTCAAGCATTCGGCGGCGCTCCTCGCATTTACCAACCCCAGCACCAACTCCTTTAAGCGTCTGGTGCCGGGCTATGAGGCCCCGGTGAGCATCGGCTTTGCCAGCGCCAACCGCAGTTCGGTCATCCGCATCCCTGGTTATGCAGACGCCCCCGAATCCAAGCGTTTTGAATTCCGGCCCATGGATGCTACCTGCAATCCCTATCTGGCCTATTCGGCATTGATTATGGCGGCCTTGGACGGCATTAATAACAAGATTGACCCCACCAAAGAGGGCTTTGGCCCCTTTGATTTCAACCTTTACACCCTGAGCGAAGAAGAGCAGAAGAAGATTAAATCCTTGCCCAAGTCCCTGGACGAGGCGGCCGATGCCCTGGAGCGGGATCACCAGTTCCTGCTTGCCGGCGGTGTGTTCACCAGCGGCCTAATCCAGGACCAATTGCGGCGGATTCGCTCCGACGCTCAGGAAGTTAACAACGTGCCCCATCCCCTGGAATTCGCCAAGTATTACGACCTGTAAATTACTAGAGGCTGCATCTTAAACTCAGTTCATTCGCTGAGCAGAGGCAGCCTCTTTTGACGTTCTCGGACAAGGGACCTGTCCCCCTGTCCTGATTTGATTAATTTCTGCGATGGTAGCAAAATATAGATATAGATACCGGACAAGGGACCTGTCCCCCTGTCCTGCGAGGTGATGAGATGCGTCATAAGAACTTTATAATCCTTGCTCTGGCCGGGAGCACGCTGGTCGCCGCTGGCATGGCGCTGTGGCCTTTATTTGTTTTCCTGCCTACGGCCGCGCTGCGTGCTTTAATTCTGGCGCCGCTCTATGCGTTATTTGTCAATATAATCCTCACCCGGGTGCAGTTTGCCGGCGCGTTGCTTGCCTTTTCGCTGGTGCCCGGGGTGATTCTGCTAATTTTTACGCCGCTTTTGCTGCCGGTCAGTGTCCTGGCAGGTGTGGCCGCGGAGGCCGTGGCCTGGCTACTGGGTAAGGTTCTGCGCGTCAGTCCCTGGCAGAAACATAAAACCCTGCGTTGGTTTGGAGCAGCACTGTTTCCAGCTCTGCAATTCCCCCTGATGCTTTCGGCGCTGGCGGTGACGGTTGGCGGACCTTCTGCAGGTCTGGTTGCTAGTCCCGGCCTGGTGGCCCTGGTGACTGTCATTGGGATTGTTCCCGGCCTCTTTGGCTGCTGGCTGGGTGAGCAGATCAGCAGTCGCTTGCGCGGATTAAAAAACTAATCGGCAGGATTAGTCATAACAAAGTTGAAATATACTATATATAACGTAAGTCGCAAAAATCAGGGAGGTGTTTAAAGATGGTAGATGGCAAGACAATCGTCAGCGAAGAGGTATTCGGCGATATCGCCAGGGCAGCGATGCTCAAGGTGGAAGAGATTATCCGTCAGGAGCGTAAAGGCTCAATCGCCGATTTGGGCCGCCTGTTCACCGGTCGCTTCAGCTCGAAAGTAACGGTGAAGAAAAGTGACAGCGAAGACCAGGCCAACCCCGGTGCTGTGAGCTTTGAGCTCAAACTTACCGTAGTCTACGGAGTGAACATACCGGAGGTCGCCAACAAGGTTCGGGAGGCGGTGGCCGAGGATGTTTCTGCAATCACCGGTTATGATGTCGAACGGGTAGACATCGGCGTCGAGAAACTGGTGCGCCCCGAGGAGCTGCCACAGGAAGAGTAACGAGAAACTGCCGGCCACGCCGGCGGTTTTTTATTGTGTCTACTTGAGTGCTGTTGCTATCGGTTGTAGCCAGTGATATACTCAAGTTGGAGGTGATACTAATGACTTCCAAGCTGGAGAGCAAAAAAAATATACGTACCAGGACTATTTGGAGCTGCCTGAGCAACCGGGCTATCGTTACGAAATTCTTGAAGGCGAACCAATAAAAGATCCTTCGCCTGATGTCAGGCATCAACGGGTCTCCCGGCGATTGCAACGTGTGCTGGAGGATTACTTCTGGCAAGTGGACCCAGATGGGGAGGTCTTTAATGCGCCCCTGGACGTAACATTTGCTGACATAACCGTGGTGCAGCCGGATATCTTTTATGTGCCCGGCGGGGGCAAGGAAATTATTGGCGAGACTAGAATTGCGGGTGCGCCGACGTTGGTCGTGGAAATTCTCTCACCGTCCACCAGTCGCAAGGATCGCGTGCAAAAGCTGCAAATATATCGGCGGGCCGGGGTGCGTCACTACTGGTTGGTGGACCCTGAAGCGAAGACCCTGGAATGCTTTGCCCTTAAAGCTGGCCGCTATGTCATGGTCGCTTCCGGCATGGACACGGCGGTGGTTCGGCATCCCCAGTTTTCTGGCCTGACAGTTGATTTAAGTCGAATATGGCAATAAGCGCCCAGAGGCGTATTTTTGTCTCGCGAGGGCTGGTATATGTTTGTACAAATACAATTAGGATGTCTATGGTCATCAACATGACGTTTCAGAATAGACGGGAACTAAACAAAGCCCTTCTGCAGAATGATATGCTCCCCTTTGAGTAGACACCTGAAATAACAAAAATTCAAGACTACGCAAAGGGGAGTATTCTTGTGGGAAGAAAGAGTGATATCAGTTATGAGCTGAAAGTCGAGGCCGTTGAAAAATATAATCGAGGAGAAGGGTCTCTGCGCAGCATAGCGTGTGAATACGGGATGGATGCTTCCAGCTTACGGCAATGGCTAGCGAATTATGAGGCCATGGGCCCATCTAGTCTAGCAGTCACCCATACGAACAACGGATACAGCACCGAACTAAAAACCAGAGCAGTAGAGGCGTACCTCCGGGGGGAAGGAAGCCTCCTTGATATGTGTAAGAGGTTTAGCATCCGTAGCAAAACCCAACTTCGGGCCTGGATCAAGGTGTATAATGGTCATAAAGATTTTCGGGCCACTAGAGGCCTAGGGAGGGGAATCTATATGACCAAGGGGCGGTTGACCACGTTAGATGAGCGGATTGAAATTGTCAGTTACTGTATAGCTAATGGTAAAAACTATGGTGCAACGATTGAGAAGTATGGGGTTTCATACCAGCAGATATATAGCTGGGTACGCAAGTATGAGTCAAAGGGCGTAGACGGTCTTATTGACAAGCGCGGAAAACGCAAGACTCTTGAGGAAATGAATGAGGTAGAACGCCTGCAGGCTGAGAACAAAATGTTAAGAGCCGAGAACAAACAGAAAGAAATGGAGATTGCAGTTATAAAAAAGCTTCAGGAAATCGAAAGGAGGCGGGGCTAAGCGGCGTCCGTCAGGAAAAGCTTTACCTGACTGTAAAGGAGCTACACGAAGAAAAGGCTTACCCAGTAATGAACGTTTGCAAGATATTAGACCTGAACAGGTCATCATATTATAAATGGCTCCACCGCAGCAAAAGTGTCCGCGAAATTGAGAACGAAGATCTGGTCCATAAGCTTGGTTATCTCTACGCTGAATTCAATGGGATACTCGGTTACAGACGCCTGACAGACGAACTAAACGTCAGACACAAGAGCAGCTATAACTACAAGCGTATATATCGTCTTACCCAACTGGTGGGCTTAAAAGCCGTCATCCGTCGGAAACGTCCGCATTACCAGCGTTCTACGCCGGAAGTTACAGCGGAGAACATCTTGAATCGTGATTTCACGGCGGAAAAGCTTAACGAGAAGTGGCTGACCGATGTCACAGAATTCAAGTACGGAGATAATGAAAAATTGTATTTGAGCGCAATCCTTGACCTCAAAGACAAAGGTATTGTCTCGTTCGCCATAGGTCGTAGAAACAATAATCAGCTCGTATTTGACACCTTTGATTTAGCCGTGTCCAAATACCCGAATGCTCAACCGATGTTTCATAGTGACAGAGGGTTTCAATATACATCTAAGCAATTCAAGACCAAGTTGGACAAGGCGAAAATGAAACAAAGCATGTCGCGTGTTGGTCGCTGCATCGACAACGGCCCCATGGAAGGCTTCTGGGGAATTCTCAAATGTGAAATGTATTATCTGGACAAATTCAAGGATTACGACACTCTCGCAGTAGCTATTGAAAACTACATACACTTCTATAATTATGAACGACGGCAAAAGAAGCTCAACAAACTAGCCCCGATGACCTATCGACAATTGCTCGAAAACGCTGCATAAAAAGCTGGACCCCATTATGGAGTCCAGCGAAAACAGTTTTCTTTATTTCATCTGTCTACTTGACAGGGGGCAGTTCAGAATATACACAGGAGGGCTTTGCTTCGTCCCACCGGAAACGGATGTTTTTGGAGCAGATTCGATTAAAATCGACATCGAGGTCGCTAGCCCCCTGGCATCAGGTTTGGACATCGGGGTCCCAGGCCCCATCCAGCATTTTAAAATGTTTTTTGCATTGCCCGGCCAAATCAAGATTATGTGTTGCCAGAAGCAGTGTTTTTCCTTCTTCAACCAAATCAAAAAGAAGCTTGAGTATTTCTATTCCGGTCTCAGAATCTAAAGAACCGGTAGGTTCGTCAGCTAGGATAACCTGCGGATTATTAACCAGCGCCCGGGCAATGGCCACCCTTTGGCGCTGGCCGCCGGAAAGGTTTTTGGCCTTTTCCTTGATTTTATCAGCCAGCCCGACCTTCGCTAAAGCATCGACGGCCCTTTTTTTACGTTCAATAAACCCCAGCCGCTCATGGCTGTATAACAAAGGGATCTCCACATTCTCCCGGGCCGTGTAGTCTTCCACCAGCGCGAAATCTTGCACAACATATCCGTAAAACTTGTTTCTGTATTCGGCCCGCCTCTTATCGGTAAATGTTGTTGCTTCTTTCCCCTGTACATGCAGCTCGCCCCGGGTAGGCGAAACAATTAAGCCGATAATATTCAGCAAAGTGGTTTTCCCGCAGCCCGATGGACCGGTGACGGCGATACTCTCCCCTTGATTAATATCCAGGGATACACCTCTAACCGCATGGGTCTTGCTATTACCCTGAGTATACTCTTTGTGCAATGATACGGCGTTTATCAGTTGCATTAACCGTCACTCCTCAAATATGAAATCAGATCGGTTTTGCTTAACTTAATTACCGGCACTAAGGCCAAGAGTAATGTAAAGGCGAGGGATACCAGCACCAGAGCTGGCAATGGTGGGGGAGGGGCGGGCATCGGCAATATGTGCGGGGAAATAATAACGGGCGGGGTGACCAGCAGAAAAATATAGATTATTATTCTGGCGTATAATTCGCGCATACCGGCCCCGCTGAGCAGATGAATGGCATACTCGCGCATGTTGCTGCTCATAAGCTGTAAAATATTTGCCGTAATGCCAAATCCGGTAAATATCAAAGCAATACCGAAGAAAATAAGGTAAAGTAACGAGCCGTAAAAGATTCCCAGAAAATGTTGCTCGCCATAGGATTGTTGTTTGACCGGGTGTAAAATAAAATTTGATTCTTCACGCATGGCGATAATGAATTCCGCCAGCTCTGCTCCCCCGGGGTTTATCAGCGTGATGTTGACGATAATTTCCTGCCACAGATCATAACCCCTGAAGTAAAAATCAACGATTGAACCGGTATCGGCCAGAATGAGCAGTGAGTCGTCCAGGCTTTTCACTTGTCCGAATGTGATGTAGTTCGAACCGGACGGCAACCGGCTACTTACCGTCAGGGTTTCCCGTTCACGTAGACCAAACTCAATGGTATCGCCCACCGTCAATCCTTCGAGTCGACTGCCTGCAAGCACAATCGGCCCCTGATTACTTGAAGACTCGAAATTTATGTCATAAACGTCCGCAAAGGCCCCCAAACCGACGACGATATCCATGTCGGGATAACTGTCCAGCCCTATCGATTGAATCATCGAATAACCGGAGCGTTGTAAATCTAGGATTTCTATCAGCATTTCTTGCGCTTGAGGGGTGGCACTTCGCTGAGCACCTGAATCAAAATCGGGTGAGAAATAAGTGAGATTATGGTCAGATAGTTTTCCGGCTGCAAACACATATTCGCTGCCATACTGGATCGTGTTGTAATAATAAGAAAAAAGCGCTATTGAGACAATGAGTTGAAGGGCAAAGAAAATGAAAATAACAGGTCTTTTCCAAATATCTCTCAAGGCAAAACGAAATTGTGTTTTCATATCAACCCCGCCCCGTTTTTCCAGTAATTTTGCAGTTGAAAGGCAAGCAGGAAGAGAAGAACGCTGCTAGCAACAGTAACGCCGATGACGCCGGCGAACAAAGAAATGTCGATAGAATCGCGGTAAAACGAGTGGAACACACCATAAAATAATAGTGTCCCTAGCAAAGCACCGGTAATGACAGAGGGCAAAGTGTTTGTTAAGACCCGGGCCAAGATGCTCCTCTTGGTAGCCCCGAACCGGTGGTGTATTGAAAAAATCCTTGCTTGCCTGGAGATCAAAATGTAGTAAACCAAGAAGCTGTTGAAAAACAAAAAGAGCACTCCGAAAATCATAGGCGCGTATGGAACTCCCGACGCCATTGAATGTAGAGCCGAACCCATGCTGTCCGGAGGGGGCAGATAATCAACTGTATAATCGTTTTCGTTCAACAAAGAGACGATTGGTTGGATGCTATCAGATTCCCCGGGGAAATAATAGGTGCCCTGCACGTCAGCTATGGCAAAAAAAATCTCTATTTTATCGTGCTGAAGGGTGTGGAGCGGGTGCTCTCGATCATATACTCCTCTAACCGGAGCCCACTGCCCGCCTACGATGGTGACCCCATCGCTAAGCATGTCATGGGCGGAGGAACCGGCCTTAATCAGCACCGCGGAGGCTTCGGGCATAAAATCGTCTCGTTCCAGGTATCCACCTTCAACCAGGGGTTCTTCGCCATATATCCCCGCCGGATCATACAAGGCAAGTCTATTGTAGGTCTCATAGATCAAAAGGGTGTCACTCTCTTGGACCAGATCGAAAATTGAGGACAGTAAATCCTGCGCTTCGTCGGGTTCAATGTAATCATGTTTATACACGTTTATCGCCGTATAATTATCGCCGAAACCGAAGGGCGGAACAGTAAGAGCCTGGAGCCTTACGTCCGTGTACATCCAATATACCGAGAGGGCGCATGCCAAAAATACACTGACCAATGCGATCAGGAGATAATTTTTTCTTGTCATCCATTTGCACTCCTCTATTGACAAAATAAAAGCCACCCGTTGCCCATTCATGCTACTTACTTATTTGCTCTACTTGTCAGTGATCCACGCTTAATGGCCAAGCAGTTCCATGGGGTATCCAAGTAAAGTTATAGTTGAATGTAACTGGTGGGTGTGCTGGATTTGGATGATCAAGGTAAGTCATACTGTTACTACGAATTGTGCTGTCATGTGGACTTTGGCCAACACTTGTATATCTCCATTGTTCTCCGGTTAAGCCATTGCGGTATACAAACCATCCTTGATAAGCATGGGCTCCATTTTCAATGTATGAAGATTGAATTTGAACATATCCATTAAAATATAATTGGACATGCTCTGTGCTGGTAGCGAAATTCGGGCTGCTTGCTAGAGCTGGTGTTGTAAAAAAGAATATGCATAGTAACATGATTATGCTGCCGGTAATTTTAAGGATAGTTGATTTCATTAATATCCCTCCTTTCTTGATAACTAATGTAAATGGCAACGAGTGGAAGAAGCTAATTATTTTAATTCTAGAAATATTGCGCCATTAATGCAAGCCATCAAATCCCCTAAAATACTTGGAGTATAGGTAAATACCTTGGTGCAGCAGTCCTTAACTCCTTATAGCACAATTATGCTGGTTATTGTCAGCAAATCAGGTAGTTGCTCTGGTTAATCTTTCCATTACAGTGTTTTTGTCTCGTGGGGGCCGGCATATTTTTGTACAAAAACAATTAGGATGTCTAAAGGAATTCCCCGGCTTTTCGCGAATCTAGTTAAGATAGCAAATTTTTAAGGAGGCGGATACATGCGCGCGATTGTTAATGGAAAAATTTATACCATGGCCGGCCAGATTATTGATGGCGGCACTGTGTTGATTGAAGACGGGAAAATTAAGGCCGTCGGAGCCGATGTCCAGGTGCCGGCGGGTGCCGAGGTTATTGACGCCGGTGGCAAGGTGGTAATGCCCGGGATTATCGATGCCCATACCCATATCGGCTTGTATGAGGAAGGATTGGGCTTTGAAGGGGCCGATGGGAATGAAATGACCAACCCGGCCACTCCCCATTTACGCGGCCTCGATGCGATTAACCCGTTGGAGGACGCCTTTAAGAACGCCGTGGCTGGCGGGGTGACCAGCGTCGCCACCGGTCCAGGGAGCGCCAACGTAATCGGCGGCCAATTTGTGGCGATTAAGACCCACGGCAATATCGTCGATGATATGGTGATGCTAGAGCCCTCGGGCCTGAAGATTGCCTTTGGCGAGAACCCCAAGCGGGTTTATAGCTCCCAGAAGAAGTCTCCTTCCACCCGTATGGCCACCGCGGCCGTGCTGCGGGAGAACCTGGTGGCGGCCAGTAATTACCTGGCCAAGGTAGAAAAGGCCGGCGATGACCCGGACAAGGCGCCGGAGCGGGACCTGAAAATGGAGATATTGGTCAAAGTCCTGAAAAAAGAAATTCCCTTGCGTGCCCATGCCCACCGGGCCGATGATATTATTACCGCGATTCGCATCGCCGAAGAGTTCGACGTGGAAATTGCCATCGAACACTGCACCGAAGGGCACCTGATCGCCGACTTCCTGGCCGAAAAGGGCGTGGCCGCTGTTGTCGGGCCGACTTTGGGCACTAGGCCCAAGGTGGAGCTCTTCAATATGACCTTCAAAACCCCCGGCATCCTGCACCAAGCCGGTGTCAAAGTAGCTCTGACCAGTGACCATCCGGTATTCCCGGTCCAGTACCTGCCGATTGCCGCTGCCCTGGCCCATAAGGAAGGGCTGCCGGAAGGAGAGGCAATGAAGGCGATTACCATCAACGCCGCCGAGGTTGTCGGCACTGCCGATCGGGTTGGCAGCCTTGAAGTCGGCAAAGATGCCGATATCGTAGTCCTTAGCGGTCACCTATTCGACTGGCGGACCGTGGTGGAAAAAACTCTGATTGACGGAGAGATTGTTTATGAGCGCTAAGATCAAAGCGATTATCAACGCCGAAATTCATACGATTGCCCAGAAGGAACCGGTTCAGGGAACTGTCCTCATCAAGGACGGCAAAATTGCCGCCATTGGTAAAGTGGATGTTCCGGAAACGGCAGAAATCATTGATGCAGCCGGCGCCCGGGTCTACCCCGGTTTTGTCGACCCCCACACCCATCTGGGTGTCAGCGAAGAGGGCCTGGGCTGGGAAGGTCGGGATTACAATGAAATGACTGATCCGGCTACGCCCCACCTGCGTGCCCTGGATGGCATTAATCCTGAGGAAGACGGCTTCCGGGAAGCAGTTGAAGCCGGTGTGACCACGGTCATGTCCACTCCCGGTAGCGCCAATATCCTGGGCGGTGTCACCACAATCCTCAAGACCGGTGGCGGCATGCTCCATGAGCGGGTGCTGCGGGAAGTGGCCGGACTGAAAGCGGCTCTGGGCGAGAACCCCAAGCGGGTCTACTCGGAGCAAAAACGTCTGCCTACCACCCGTATGGGCAGCGCTGCGCTCTTGCGGGAGAATCTGGTGCAGGCCCAGAATTACCTGACCAAACTGGAGCGGGGCGAAAAAGATCCGGAAAAAATGCCACCCCGGGACCTGAAGCTGGAGACTTTGGCCAAGGTTCTAAAGAAGGAAATTCCCTTGCGGATTCATGCCCACCGGGCTGACGACATTGCAACCGCCCTGCGGATTGCCCGGGAATTTGACATCAAGCTGACCCTGGAACATGCCACAGAAACCCACTTAATCACCGACAAGATTGTCGAGAGCGGGTTCCCCTGTGTAGTCGGACCCAGTTTCGGTGTGCCGACTAAGATTGAGACCCGGCAGAAGACATGGGAGACAGCGGCTAAGCTCACCAAAGCCGGGGTACTGGTGGCCCTGACCACCGATCACCCGGTGTTGAATATTTACCAGCTGCTGCACGCCGGCGCCGCAGTGGTCCGGGAAGGCGGCATGGATGAATTTGAAGCCCTCAAGGCCGTGACCATAAATGGCGCCAAGATCCTTGGTGTTGACGAGCGGGTGGGCAGTATCGAAGTAGGCAAGGACGCCGACTTAGTTGTCATCGACGGCCATCCCTTCGATTATCTCTCCCGGGTGCAGTACACCCTGATTGACGGCGAAGTTGTTTATCCAGGATTGAAAGACTGATACAAAGAGCCGGAGCGTTTGCTCCGGCTCTTTAAATACAACCTTATTCCTGGACAATATTTGTTGCCTTAGGCAGTAGACGTTCAAAGGTTTTGTAAATCAGGGGGATGATGAACAAGGTCAGCAAAGCGCCTACAGCCAGGCCGCCGATGACTGTCAGGGCCAGCGGTTGCTGCATCTCCATGCCGGAGCCGCTGCGAACCGCCAAGGGAATCATCGCCAGGATGGTGGTGAGGGTGGTCATGAGGATTGGCCGCAGTCGGGTCTGCCCCGCTTCCAGCAGCGCCTCATCCACCGACAGGTCTCGGGCCCGGAGCTGGTTGACGTAATCGACCAGCACAATCGCATTGTTGACCACAATCCCGGCCAGGACGACAATTCCAATCGTCGCGATGATGCTCAAATTGGACCCGGTCACCAGCAGGACGCCAATCACGCCAATCGCCGCCAAGGGCAAAGTGAACATAACCGTAAACGGATGAATCAGGGACTCGAATTGGGAAGCCATGACCATGTAGACCAGGGCGATTGCCAGCGCCAGGGCCAGCAACAGGCCGCTGAATGCTTCCTCCATTTCCATGATCTGGCCCTGGAAGCTCATGTTGTAACCGCTGGCCAGGTTAAATTCGTCCATTATCATCTGGATATCCCGTTGGGCCCGGAACATGTCGGTGTCGGTCAAATTAGCAGTGACGGTGACATAACGTTGGTTATCGCGACGGTTGATTGCCCGGGGGCCGTGGGCAGTTTCAACTTCGGCCACATCTTCCACCCGGACTACCCGACCGCTCTGATTGGAAACAACCACCCGGGCCACATCTTCTATACTGTCCCGTTGCTCTGCTTGTAGACCGACGATTACCGAAAGGTCATATCCAGAGCTGGAAATATTGGTGGCCGTGGTGCTTTGGAAGGCCGAGCGAATGGCGCTGCCCACCTGCATCGGATTGATCCCCATCAGCATGGCCCGCTCCAGGTCAACCTGCACATGGACTTCGGGATTTTCCTGGCTGATGGAGCTGGACGTTTCATTGACATACTCTAAATCGCTGATTCGATTCTGCAGTTCTTCGGCATATGCAGCCAGTTGTTCCAAATCGGTGCCGGTGATTTCCACTTCCACCGAGCTGCCGCCAAACATGCCACCGCCGGCTGCCGAACGTTGCTGGCGGATGCCAATCTCAACATCCGGGATTTCCGGGAGCTTGGGCTCCAGCTCCTCCATAAAGCGTGCGGTGCTGATACCCCGCTCTTCGATGGGCGCCAATTGAAAACTGATTCGCGCCTGATTGGCCTGGCCGCTGGAGCCGCTACGGCCAAACATGGCGCCCATGCCGCCACCGCCGCCACCGCCAATAGTGGTGCTGATTAATTCCACATCGGCATCGGCCAGCAGGACAGCTTCAACTTTTGCGACTGCCGCTTCCGTTTCTTCCAGGGTGGCGTCGGCAGGTAATGTGACGTTGATGGAGCCGGTGCCTTCGTCAAAGGCGGGGATGAATTCGCCGCCCAAGCGGGGAACCAGTGCCAGACTGCCCACAAACAGCAGGGCAGTGACCACCAGCACCAGCACCCGTTTGCTCAGGGCCCAGGCCAAGGCCCGGCGGTAAAAGGGCAGAATGTTTAGGCGCGACGTCTTAATCGGTTTTAGTCGCTTGGCAAAGACCGCGGAAAGCATGGGGATGACCGTCAGGGCCACCGCCAGCGATGCCAAGAGCGCAAAACTGACCGTCAGCGCCAGTTCCTCGAACAAAATTCCGGCGATGCCGCCGACGAAGACCACCGGCAGGAAGACGGCTACAGTTGTGAGGGTGGAGGCGGTAATTGCCATCGCCACTTCTTTGGCGCCGTTGATGGCCGCCTCCTTGGGCCCATCGCCTTGCTCTAAGTGCCGGTAGATGTTTTCGATGACGACGATAGCGTTATCCACCAGCATACCGACGCCCAAGGCGATGCCGCTCAAAGTCATCATGTTTACCGTTAGGCCGGCGAAATACATGAGGATAAATGTGCTGACCACGGAAACAGGGATTGATATTGCAATGATCAGCGTGTTGCGCACACTCCTGAGGAACAGAAGCAGGATCAAGAGCGCCAGCAGCCCGCCAAATAGAGCGTTGGTGATGATTGAGTCAATGGACAGTTGGATGAACTGGGACTGACCATCCACCGGCGTAAAGGTGAGGCCCGTAAACTCTTCACTCAGGGTATCCAGTTCCGCCCGAATTTGGTTGGCGGTGACTACGGTATTGGCATCGGAACGTTTGTTGAGACTGATGGATATATTCGGCTGCGCGTTGAGCCGGGTAATCGTTTCCGTCGGTTGGGCCTGCAGCGAAATTTCCGCCACATCCGCCAGCCGCACCGGCACCGGCACTGGTTCCGGTTGGCCCGGGATTTCCCGGACAGTGGCGCCAATCATCAGTTCCTTCAGCGCATCCACTGTTTGGGTGCTGACCAACGTGCGGATCTGCCAGCGGGTATCGTCCTCGGTGACATTGCCCCCAGGCACATTGATATTGGCAATCCGCAGGGCGTTGGTGACGCTTTCCAGTGTAAGGCCAAACTCCTCCAATCGCTCGCCGTCCACCACCACGGTCACTTCTTCCTCTAGGCCACCGCTGACTTAGGCAGAGGCGACGCCGGGAACCCGCTCCAGGCGTTGGGCGACAAGCTCGCCCAGGCGCTGCAGCTCCACGAGATTATGTTCATCGGAGCCCACAGCCACACTCATCAGCGGCATCATCGACGGGTCGAACTTGAACAGCGAGGGAGCAGAAGCGTCATCGGGCAGAAAGCGGCCCACCTGGTCCAGACTCTCCCGGACGTCGATGGCAATGGCGTCCATGTCTGTGCCCCAGGCAAACTGAAGAATTATCATTGAGTTCTCGGGGCTGGAGATTGACTGGACCTCTTGAATATTGCCCAGGGGCCCCCAAGGCCCCTTCTAAGGGCCGGGTAACTTGTTGTTCCACCTCTTCTGGAGCGGCGCCCGGATAGGAAGAGGAGACTGCCATCACCGGCAGATTAATATCGGGAAACAGATCCACCGGGGTGCGGCCCTAGGACACGCTGCCCAAGAGCAGAACAGCTGCAATCAGCATCAAGATAGTAACTTTACGGTTGACGGCGAATTTTATCAGACTTTGCACTGTTTAACGTCCTCCTCATGCTCCAACAGGTTTTTAAACGCATAACTGGTCTCGGTGATTCCCTTTCCAAGCATGGACAGAACTTCGGCAAGGATCTGCCGGGGCTGGGCCTGATGATTGAAAATCGAGGTGCTGACCGCCAGATTATGAATCATTGCCAGCAGGCTGGCCGCAATAATTTTTGTATCATGGGGGCGAAATTCGCCAGACTTAATTCCCTGACTTAGAAGCGCCGAATAAGTTTGGTGAATTGCTAAAACCCGGGGCAGAAATTCTTGTTTCAGGTTACCAAGCAGCTCCGGTTCGGTGGCCACAAGTTTGTGGATCAGGGGCGAACGTGCGTTAATATGCTTGAAGTGAGCGGCAATCATGCTGCTGAGACGCGCGCTGCATGAGTTGCCTCTATTCGCTTTCTCAAGCACTTGCTGCATTTCTTCCACAGCCGACACCAGGACCTGCTCTACTAAAGCTGTTTTGCTGTCGAAATATAGATAGACAGTGCCCTTGGCGACACCGGCTGCCTGGGCCACATGCTCAATTGTAAACTGGCTGCCGTGTTGTTCGATGATGCCGGCAGCGGCGGCAAGAATCAGCTTGCGCTTAGCTTCCATCGATGTCCTCCTTCCTGACTGACTGGTCAGTCAGCAATGGTATCAGTATACATATCACGGAGACCAGTGTCAATAAACTAAATGTCATAATCATAAACCCATGCTGGGAGGCAGGAGTTCTGCGGTTGTACAGGAATATGTCTGTTGAGGTGTTGAAAATGAACTTCTTTTTCCGCGACTATACGTCTAAAGACTGGAATCTGCTTTTGGACATGGTGATGGCCCTCTACTCCGAGGACCCGGAGGGTGAGCCAATGGATGCAGATAAACTTGCCCGCACTGTGCGCCACCTGCACGAGTTTCCGCAGAAGAGTGGTGATTCTCCAGGTCGGAGCTGAGCCAGCCGGTTACGGCATTTTGCTGCGGCTGTGGAGCAATGAATATGGCGGCGATGTTCTCTGAATCGACGAGTTGTATGTCCGGCCCCGGCATCGGGGCGTGGGTCTGGGCAGGCGTTTTATGGAGTATGTTGCTACACTTCCGGATATCCGTGCCCTCAGTTTGGCCGTTACCCTGGCCAATCAACGGGCATATTCCTGGTACCGTTCACTGGGCTTTCGGCCGGAGACAAACAGAATACTCAGCAAAAATTTAGGGAGGTATGGAGATGGAGCAGCCATTAACGGCCCAGGCAATTAAAGACGAGATTTATCGGTTGGGCGCAGATGTATGTGGTATAGCCGCAGTAGAGAGCTTTGCCGGCGCGCCTGCCGGCTTTCATCCCCGCGATATCTGGAGCGAGACCCGCTCAGTGCTTGTGTTTGCCAGCCAATTGCCGGTAACAGCGATTGATGCAGAAAATATTGTCCCCTATACATACGTCAATCAAGTTCTTACCCAGATGGTGGATGACCTCTCCATCCGGATTTGTCTGTGGTTGGAAAGTCATACTCTAAGGGCAGTGCCTATTCCTTCCGACGATCCGTACCTACATTGGGACGCGGAACGGGAACGGGGCCAGGCAATCCTCAGTCTCCGGCATGCAGGGAACCTGGCCGGGCGTGCTGGGGCGCAACACTTTGCTCTGGAATCAACGCCTGGGAAATATGCTGCAAATTGGCGCAGTGCTTACCGACCAGGAGCTAAAAGCCGACAAACCGGCCCAGTACCGGCATTGTCCGCCTGACTGTCAAGTTTGCTTAGAGGCATGCCCCGTGGGGGCATTGGATGGCAGAACTGCGGACCAAAAACTCTGTCGGCCGCTATCCAATTATGTGAGTGAGAAGGGATTCGTCCTGAAAAAGTGTTTCCGGTGTAGAAGCAGTTGTCCGCGCCGGTTTGGAGAGTGATAAAATGCGGGAAATAAGATGCTTGCAGGAGAGATTATGCGGAGTGTGCCCGGATTGTGGTTAACGCTATCCGAATGGTTCAAGGTTTGGCCGTCAGTTTTCCGGCAGGGAATCGCGCCAGGCGTAATATTTCCGCTACAAAAAGGCAGACTCGTTTTATATAGTCGGCCTTTTTGCTGTACATGATATGATATAATTGAACCTGACAATTGTTGGTGCAGGAGTGAACAATCATGGAATTTACAACCACATGCGCCGCCGAAACCCAAAATCTGGCCCGGCGCCTGGGAGAGCTTGCCTCGCCCAGGACCCTGATTTTACTCTACGGCGATTTGGGCGCCGGCAAGACAAGTTTTGTCCAAGGGTTGGCCCAGGGCTTAGACGTGGCAGCGAATGTAAACAGCCCGACGTTTACAATTATCCGCGAATACCGGGGCAGGTTGCCCCTGAGCCATTTTGATCTTTACCGCTTAGATGACCCGGATGAGGTCTGGGAACTGGGCCTGGAAGAATATGTGGCTGCTGCCGGCGTTGTGGCAATTGAATGGCCGCAAATTGCCGAAGAGTTGCTGCCCCCGGAACGCTTGGGCATTCACATACAGCACCTGGGCGAGGACCGGCGCCGTCTGCGTCTGGAACCCCGGGGTGACAGGCATAGAAAACTGGCTGAGGAGTTGATGAGCGATGTTAATCTTGGCTCTTGATACCACCACCAGCGCCTGCTCCGCCGCCTTGGTGCGGGAGGGGAAACTGGTGGCAGAGGTGACCACCAATATACCCCGGACTCATTCCCAGCGGCTCATGCCCCTGATGGATTCTCTGTTCCGGGAGGCCGACGCTGAACCTCGGGATTTGCACTTAATTGCCGTGAGCCGCGGGCCCGGCTCCTTTACCGGTCTGCGCATCGGCATTGCCACCGCCAAGGGACTGGGACTGGCCCTAGACTTGCCGGTTGTCGGCGTGTCGACTCTGGCGGTGTTGGCCCACAATTTCTCTGGCGCCGGACTGGTCTGTCCGGCCCTCAACGCCCGCCGGGATCAGGTTTACACCGGCCTCTACCGGTGCGGCGATGGCGCGCCCCAGCCGCTTCTGGCCGATCAGGCCCTGGCGGCGTCGGAGCTGATGGATTTGCTCAGCGCTTATGATGAGCCGATTTGGTTTTGTGGCGACGGTGTGGACATTGTCTGGCAGGCAGCAGGTAACCTGCCCGCTCCCAGGCGGCTGCCCCTGCATCAGCGGCTGAATCGGGCCGCGGCCCTGGCCGATTTGGCCCTGGCAATTTACGCCCGGGAGGGTGGCACTCACCCGGACCAACTGACACCGTTATATTTGCGGGAATCCCAGGCAGAGTTGCAATGGCGTCGCAAGCAGGAGGCCGGGCATGGCTGCTGATGTTCAGATCAGGCAGATGCGCCCCGAGCACCTAAATGCTGTGATGGCAATTGAAGCCCAGTGTTTTACCACCCCCTGGAGCAGCGGCGTGTTCTCCGGTGAGGTTAGGGAAAACCCCTATGCCCAGTACCTGGTCGCCCAAACCGGTGATGGTGAGGTAATTGGCTATGCCGGCATCTGGCTGGTTCTTGACGAGGCCCATGTGACCAATATTGCTGTCGCCCCAAATTGGCAGCGGCGGGGGATTGCCCGGAAATTGCTGCGGCGCCTGTTGCAGCTGTCCCTCCATGAAGGGGCGCGGCGCATGACCCTGGAAGTTCGTAAGAGCAATATCCCGGCCCAAAAACTTTATCTCGGCCTGGGATTTAAGGAAGCCGGCATTCGGCCCCGCTATTATACCGACAATAACGAGGACGCGGTGATTATGTGGTTGGACGATATTGCCGCTTGGCTGGAAAGGAATGAGCAAGACGATGGCTAAAATCCTGGCAATTGAAACATCCTGCGATGAGACGGCAGTGGCGATAGTGGAAGAGGGCCAGCGTATTCTCACCAATCAAGTGGCATCCCAGGTTGAGACCCATGCCCGCTTTGGTGGCGTTGTGCCCGAGATTGCCTCCCGTCAGCATCTCTTGACTCTGAATCCCTTGATTCGCCGCGCCCTGTCCGACAGTGGCCTGGACTGGCCGGAGATTGACGCCTTGGCGGTTACCCAGGGCCCCGGGTTGGTGGGAGCGCTATTAATCGGCGTTACCACCGCCAAGGCAATTGCCTGGGCCCTGGGCAAACCGCTGGTGGCCGTAAACCACATGGCCGGGCATATTTATGCCAATATGCTCGCCCCCGAACCGCCCCAGTTTCCCCTGCTCTGTCTTGTGGTTTCCGGTGGCCATACCGAGTTGATTTATATGGAGAAGGATCTAGAATTTCAGACCCTGGGAGCAACCCGGGATGATGCTGCCGGCGAGGCCTACGACAAGGTGGCGCGGATCCTGGACCTTGGATACCCGGGAGGGCCGGCGGTGGACAAACTTGCCGGCGAGGGCCGGCCGGTGCTGGATTTCCCCCGGGTGCTGCTGGAACCGGAGACCTTGGACTTCAGCTTCAGCGGTCTGAAGACGGCGGTGATGAACTATGTCCACAACTGTCGCCAGCGGGGAATCAGCTATATCCCGGCTAATGTGGCTGCGTCCTTCCAGGCGGCAGTGGTAGACGTTTTGGTGGAAAAGACTGCCCGGGCCGTGATCGCGAAGCGACCGGCGACTCTCTGCCTGGCCGGGGGGGTAGCCGCAAACTCCAGCCTGCGGACTGCCCTGGCGGCCCGGGCTGCCGAGCTGGGGGTGCCACTGACGGTGCCGCCGCTTTCGCTATGCACAGACAATGCGGCGATGATTAGCGCCGCTGCCTGGCCTTTGTATCAAAGGGGTGAGTTTGGCGATTCGGATCTCAATGCCGTACCCGGTCTAAATTTGACGGATTGTGGAGAAACTTGTTGATAGCTGTAGAAGTTTACCTGTGGGTACTGTGGATAAAATTGACGAGGCCTTGTATTTCAGGCCTCGTCAGCATGTGTATAAGTGGGCAGATATTATGTGAATAACCTGTGGATACTGTGGATAAATCTGTGAAAGCTTGTCCTTTCTGCCTTGATAACTGTGGATAACCCTGTGGATAGTGTGGATAACCGAAAGCGTGTTTGGTTGTTATTGTTATTTGCAGGAAAAATGCAGCATTTAACGAATTAAACAACGGGAGGGAAATTTATGCATCCAATACTATTTGAAATCGGAAATCTCACAGTCTATTCCTACGGTCTATTACTCGCGTTGGGCTTTATCCTTATCGTTTTCCTGGGGCGCCGGTGGTCGCCATCAATCGGCGTCAATCCAGAGAGTTTCTTTGACTTGACCGTTATCGCAATTCTTGGTGGCCTGCTGGGCGCATACATTAACTACATAGTCGCCTATGAATGGACTTATTATTCCGCTAATCCCATGGCGGTCTTCCGTTTCTGGGACGGTGGGCTTGTGTTTTTGGGCGGCCTGATCGGCGGTGTGTTGGCCGCGGTGGCGTTTATCATCCGCAAGCGTCTACCCCTCTGGGAAATAGCCGATTTGGCGGCGATTCTGATTCCCGTGGGTTACGGCATGGGGCGCATCGGCTGTTTTTTGGCGGGATGCTGCGTCGGTCACACCACAGAGACAGTGTTTGGTGTTACATTTCCGGGCCTTCTGCTTCCCCGGCACCCAACTCAGCTCTATTCGGTGGCCCTCGCCCTGATTTTGTTCCTGTTTGCCCTCTGGTTTCGCAAACGCCGTCAGTTCAGCGGCCAGGCGTTTCTCTTTTACCTTGCCGGTTATGGTGTCGGACGCTTCCTGATTGAACTTTTGCGGGATAACCCCGAAATACTGCCTAACATTACCATCGCCCAGTTCACCGGCATTTTAATGATCGTTGCCGCCCTGATTCTCTACCCAATATTAAAGAAACACTTTCCGTTACCAAATCGCTAAAGAGCCGCACGGCTCTTTTTTTTATGGGTGAGTTAATAAGTGGCAATGGAGAAGGAATACTATTATTTAGATACACCTCACATGGGCAAATATCATACTCTGATGTATAAAACTGAAAAAGCAAGGATGTGAGGGCATGTTTAACGGAGCCAAAAGCATACATCTTATTGGTATCGGGGGCTATGGCATGAGTGCCCTGGCCAAGTTGCTGTTGGAAATGGGTTACCAGGTCAGCGGCTCTGATTTAACTCCTTCTGATATCACCCGCCACCTCACCGAGATGGGGGCGGAAATTTTCTTTGGCCATTCTGAGGAACATGTTGAAGGAAGAGATTTATTTGTTTATTCAACGGCAATACCGGCTGAGAATACTGAATTACAAGCTGCCAGACGCCAAGGGACGGTGCTGCATCGTTCCGAATTGCTGGCCGAGTTTTTAAACAGCCACAAAGGTATTGCCGTATCTGGCGCCCATGGGAAGACAACTACAACGACGATGCTTGCCCAGATCATGGAGACTGCCCGCTTAGACCCCACTGCCTTGATTGGCGGTGAAATCAAGAGTTTTTCCGGTACCGCCAAGCTGGGGAAAAGTGAATATTTGATTGCAGAAGCGGACGAGAGCGATGAATCTTTCGCTCGCTATCAACCCTGGATTGCTGTAATCACCAATATCGAACCCGACCACCTAGAGCATTATGACGGCGATTTCAGCCGCCTGCTCAAAGGCTATGGCCGTTTTTTGCACAATGTCTATCCCGAGGGGTTCGCGATTGTGCCCGAGGGCGATGAGTGGTTTAAGCAGATTCGCCATCATGGCCGCTGCCAGATTTTGACCTTTGGTTATGAGGGGGGTGATTATGCGGCACGGAATCAGAAGCTGCTGCCCCGTGGCAGCGAGTTCAGCCTCTATCGCAGAGATGAACATTTGGCCGATATTCGCTTGGCCGTGCCCGGCAGGCATAATGTGTTAAATGCAACGGCCGCGGCGGCTGTGGCCCTTGAGCTGGGGGTCAGTGTCGAAGCTGTCGTCACTGCTCTCGGCAAGTTTCAGGCGGCTAAACGCCGGTTTCAGGTCCTGGCCGATGGGGACATCCTGATTGTAGACGACTATGCCCATCATCCCACCGAGGTCAAGGCGACTTTGGAGGCGGCCCGCCGTGCCGGCTCCGGCCGCGTAATCGCAATATTTCAGCCCCATCGCTACACCCGCACCCAGTATTTTATGGATGAGTTTGCTACCGCGTTCAATGACGCCGACATTGTCATTCTCGACGAAATTTACGCCGCCTCGGAAAAGCCACTGCCCGGCATTAGCTCAGCCCGCCTGGCGGAGGCAATGGCCGCCCAACATGAGGGCGTAGTCCTGCAGATAAGTGGGTTTGAGAAGATTGTAGCCCATGTCCAGGAACAGTGTCAGCCCGGAGATTTGATTATTACCATGGGCGCCGGAGACATTTGGAAGGTAAGCCACGAACTTGCAAAGAACTGGCACTGTGGTTTGCAGGGAAATAAGACGCATTAGTAGAATTTAACGGGGAGGAAACATAGGAGGGTATAACAGATGCACAAACAACATGTACATTTTGTGGGTATTGGCGGCATGGGAATGAGCGCCATCGCCCGCATAATGCTGGAAAGAGGTTACACTGTAAGCGGAAGTGATTTACGCAGCACTGAGTTGACCGAAAATCTGCAACGGATGGGAGCCAATATTTATCGAGGCCACAGCCGCAATTACCTCAGGGGCGCAGACTTGGTTGTATATTCCAGTGCGGTGCCCAATGATAATCCCGAGCTTTCCGCCGCCCGGGAAGCAAATATGAATTTGTTGCACCGGGCGGATATGCTGGCTCGGATTATCAATGAAGAGCGGGGAATCGCGATTGCCGGCGCCCATGGCAAAACAACCACCACATCAATGATGGGATTGATTCTGTCTGCCTGTGGCCATGATCCCACGGTGATGGTAGGCGCTTTCAGCGATGATTTGGCGGGCAACGCCCGGCTGGGCCGGGGCCCGTTCGTGGTGGCGGAAGCCTGCGAGAGCGATCATTCTTTTCTTAAGTACAACCCCTATGCGGCAATAATCACAAATGTTGACCCCGATCATCTGGAGAACTATGACGGCGATTTTGACAAGCTTATCGATGCCTATCGCCAGTTTTTGGACAAGATTAAGCCCGACGGGTTCTCGGTGCTTTGTACCGACGATCCGATTTTGGCCGAGATGCACAAAGAAGTAACTGGCCATCGGGTTTATTCCTACGGCTTTAACCAGGACGCCGATTACCGGGCATACAATCTTGAGTTCTCACCGGGAGGCAGCACCTATGATCTCTGCCATCAGGGCGAGAAGCTAGCGGAAGTCCGGTTGAGCGTGCCCGGAGAGCACAACGTTCTCAATTCGCTGGCCGTGCTGGCCGTTGGACATCGGCTGGGGCTGGACGTTACTGCCCTGGCCCGGGCGATTGTCAACTTCCATGGGGCGCGTCGTCGCTTCCAGGTAATTGGCACCCACAATGATATCACCGTGGTCGATGACTATGCCCATCACCCCACCGAAATCATTGCGACCCTCAAGGCGGCCAAATTGCAGCAGAAAAAACGGGTAGTGGCGTTTTTCCAACCCAAGCGCTATACCCGGACCCAGTTTTTGTTTAAAGAGTTCAGTACCGCATTTGGCGACACTGATATCTTGGTTATGTCGGAGATTTTCCCCTTCGGCGAGGCGCCGATTCCGGGGATAACTTCCGAGGCTCTGGCCACAGCGATTGAAAAAAACACCGGTCGCCCAATCACCCTCCTGCCCTATAAGCACGCCCTGATCGTGGATAAGTTCATGGAAATCCTGCGCCCCGGCGATCTTGCGATGATTATGGGCGCCGGCGACGATATCGCCGATTTGGCGAAAAAGGTCTTTGCCGCCGTCCAGAAGCAAAAATGAGTGAACAGCTGCTTCACCAGTCGGTAAGTAAATTTAATATCCTGCCCCTGACCTCCCGCTGCGGCGTTGGCTGCGTATTTTGCAGCCACCGCTATAATCCGCCTGGGGTCAGGGCGGTTTTTTTCGGCGAGCTCCCGGTGGACAAGGTTCAGGAGCTAATGGTATTCCTCGATGGCAACAAAAAGATTTACATCGGTGAATCAGCCACCTTACTTTGTGAGGGTGAACCCCTGCTCCACCCCCATTTTGACGAAATCCTGGTTGAATTGCGCCGTCAGCTGCCCCGAACGCCGATTCAACTTACAACCAATGCGGTTAAACTTGCTGCATATCTTGATGCGTTGGCCGCTGCCCGGCCACTGGAGCTGGTGGTTTCACTGAACAGCGCCAATCCCCGTATGCGCCGGGAGCTGATGGGGGCCCATGGGGCGGAAGCGGCGCTGGGGGCTGTGGCTAGGCTGCAGAAGTTGGAACTTCCCTGGCATGCCAGCCTTGTGCTCATGCCACATATCACCGGTTGGCAGGATGTGGAAAACAGCATTGCCTTTGCCTGTGAGCACGGAGCCACCAGCGTGCGGCTGCTCTTGCCCGGGTTTTCCAAATTGGCTTCGGTGGACTGGGCTGCGATCGAGGCGATTCCGAGGGCGGTCCGGGAGCGGCTTTCCGACTGGCGTCAGAAGTTTCCTCTGCCCCTGACTATGGAACCCCCTTTGCTGAATGATCTCATCCCCCGGGTAGCCGGGGTTTTGCCCAACAGCCCTGCCGCCGGCGCTCTCAGGCCCGACGATGTTGTTGAGACGATAAACGGCCAGGCGCCATGGAGCCGGGTTGACGCTTTTAACAAATTGTTTGGCTTGGAGAAACCGCTGCTCCGCGTGCGCCGACAGCAGCGGACCATCGAGCTTACCCTAAATAAACAGGCCCGCAGTCCATCGGGAGTTGTGATGGACCGGGACCTAGACCCTGGAGATATGGAACGGGCCCGGGCGCTGGCAGCGGGTGCGGGGAGGGTGCTGCTGCTCACATCAACCTGGGCCGCCCCGTTATGGGAACAGGTTGTGCCTGCCGCCTGGCAGGTTAAACCTGTGCCGAGCTGGTTCTTTGGCGGTACTATTGCCGCCGCTGGGTTGCTCACTGCCTCCGATTACCTCGCGGTCCTGGAGGAATGTGATTTAGCAGGGGTGGAGAGAATTCTCTTGCCGCCTGTCTCCTTCGATCAGTCTGGCCGCGATCTCCGCGGCGAGCTGGTGCCCGACTTAGGTCAGCGCATATCGTTTTCGTTGTAACCTAACTCAGAAGCACGCGGATATCCGGCAATGCTTCACTGGCGGCTTTCTCGCCCCGCTCCATGCACTCCTGGAGCTTGTGAAAGTCTGTCAGGCCCACATCGTATATCTTGGGATTAATCACATAATCGGCGGCCCGGACACCCCGCATCAGGGTTATCTGTCGGGCCATGATATCTACAGCCTGGGCGGCGATGGTAAATGCGTTGTCCAGGCTTTTTTGCTGTTGGCCGGGATATCCCAGGTTTACCGCCAACACGCGGTTGGCGCCCATTGCCCTGAGAACTTCGCTGGGCAAATTGTCCACCACGCCGCCGTCCACCAGCGTGCGGCCATGCTTCTTCACCGGGCTGAATACGCCGGGTATTGCCGTGCTGGCCCGGAGCGCGTCCACCAGGTTGTTGCCTTCCACCATGGTCAGGGACTGGCTGAGGGCAGCTCGCTCCAGTCTTTGCCCGGCGCTGTGGAAGCAAATCGGTTCTCCAGATTGAATATCCGTCGCCATTACCGCCAGGGGGATATGGGTGTCGTAGAATCGCTTGTGCATCGTCACCGAATCGATCCACTCTGCCAACTTTGCCCCCCGGAGCAGACCGTCGGGGAGTTGTCGATAAAGTTGTGGCGGCGCCCGTAGAATGTAGAGAATAAGATTGAACAAAAGGTTCCAAAAGCTTCGCCAGGATATGTTTAAATCATAGAGCCTGGCTGCTGAGAGCTCCTGCATGATTTCCTGCATGTGTCGGGCGGAGAATCCCAGGGCATAGAGGGCCGCGACCAGGCTGCCGCTGCTGGTGCCGGCGATGTAATCCGGCGCCAGGTCATTTTCTTCCAAAACCGCCAGCACCCCGATATGGGCTGCGCCCCGCAGGGCGCCGCCGCTGAGTGCGAGACCCCAGTTCATAAATGCCACCCCCCTGCTACAGACTATGAAAAATTTAACTCTATGTGCCGGGAACCTTTGGTAAGGCGTGTTGACTAATATATAGAAGAAATTTGCCCGGAGCGGGTGGGAGCAGGAGAACCGTCCCCGTGCTCCGCAATGGATCTGGCTGCCTTCAGCCGTCAAAATCAAAATGAAGCCCGAAAACACTCACTGCGGGCCCTGAAATTTCTCGGCCTTCTGGCCGCTCTGCTCTACCCGTTCTACGATAAAACCGTTGAGTTATTGATGGCGGAGCTGCTTGCCACCGGTTGGGAATATAGGGCGCTTGCCCCCCTGCTTTTAGCACTGGGCTGTGTGTTGGCAGCAGGGTTTGTGCTGGGGACCTTGGGCATAATAATCGAGGATTTGCTGCTACGGTTTAGCAGCTCAAAGAAACGCCAGCTCCGGGAAATTGCGAATCTGCTGGACGAATAAATTTTCCAGGCGCAGCAAACGAACCGCCCGCAATTTTGCGCATACTATAGAAGCAGACACTAGCAAGAAAGCTTCTTCCCCGCCGACAGTGCTGGGCACTATGCCCAATGCTGTTCATATAGATATGCCCCGGGAATTTATTTCCCGGGGCATATCATTAGTTAGCCACACATGGTGGCTTTTTTGCTTTGATTTGTGACTCCCGGCCCTGGTTCGTGGGCGGGAGCAGGAGAACCGTCCCCGTGCTCCTATTGGTTGCCGTTGAGGGCGACGGGGTGGAGACGGCTGTAGTCCCCTTTTTTGCGGCCAATTTTGGCGCAGGGACGGCCATCCACTTCAACGATGTCGGCGGTGACATCGACTTTGCTTTTCAAGAGCTTAGAGCCAACGCCGTAGAGATCCACCGGCACACCCAGGCGTTCAAAGAGGCCGATTTTCTTTTCGTCAAAGCCGCCGGAGACCATGATCTTGACCTTATCCAGGCCCACCTGGTCAAAACGCTCCCGAACCCGCCAGACAAGTTCCGGACAGACGCCCAGGGAGTCTTCGTTATGGGGAATCACGGACTTGTCCCGAAGGCTACCCGAGGTGTCCAGTCGCACGCCCCAGATTTTATTCTTGCCTTGGCCAATTACCGGCGAGGGGTCGGTGAGGCCGGGGATGAAATCTTTACCGGTGAACTTCTTATAGAAGTCCCCAATTACACGTAAACTGGTGCCGACACAATCGTTGTCCCAGTCCACCAGGATTACCCGGTTCACTTCCGGTGGAATGTGCTCGTCAAAGGCCATGGCGGCTTTCGATGAAGAACCTTGGTAAGAGGCTATTAAAGCGTGGGGGATTGTGCCCAGTGCTTCGGCGCCCCAGTAGTCGGCGTTGGCATCGGTGGAGACGCCGAAGGCGCCGGCTTTGAAGGCGGCATAGCCGTCGGTGGTTTGCACCCAGTGATGGTCAAAGCGGGCGGAGAAGAAGATGATTGGCTTGTCCTGGGCTGCATCGACCACTCGCTTGACGCTGGTGGCAGTGCTGGTGGCCCGGGCGATAACGCCCAGCAGCAAAGTCTCTAAATAGCCGAAATAAACCGGATCGCCTTTGATGACCAACACCGGCTCGCCAAACCGGACTTTATCGCCGTCATACAAGGCGCTTACTTCCAACTCATCCCATTTGTCCACCCACAGGTCCATGAGCGCTTCCCGCAACTGAATACGCTCTTTGGTTCCTGTTTCCAGACCCTTGCGGTCCAGTTGGTATTCGGCAATGGCGATTTGGTCCTCCACCTTTAGCAACTGTTGGAACAGCTTATCAGCCTGATCCACATCGGTGTAGTATCCGGTGCCACAGCGCAGGATGGCGCAGGCTTCATCTAAACCGGCTATCACCGAATCGGCCCGGGGGAAAAACTGGTAGATTACCGACTGATGTTTTTTATCCCGTCGCAAGATATCGACAAAGCGGGTGAAATACTTGTCCGAATAGTAGCCGGCCCGAATCCGTTCAATGGGAACTTTGAATACATGGGGAGCAAGACGTTTCATTTTACTTCACCTCCGCGCCAAGAATGGTTTGCATATGTGTGAGAGCGAATTTGTGGGCTTCCTGGTCAAAGGAGTCCACAGAGTTTGTATGCACAATTGTCGGGATGTCGCGGTTGCGAAGCTCCTCCACGGTGTGCAAAACACAGATATTAGTGCAGACACCGACCACTTCCACAAGTTCCGGATTCAGCTCAGCAAGCAGCCACTGGAGGCCGGTGTCATGAAACGCGCTGTAGCGGGTCTTACGAATTGAGCTGTGGTTTTGGTACCCGGCAAGGGCGTCGTCAATTTCCGCTGTAAGTTCTGCGCCCCGGGTATTCGCCACGCAATGGACAGGAAAGCGTTCGAATTCCAAGTCATCGGGGGCGTGCCAGTCCTGGGTGGTGATGACGGGCCAGTTTGCTGCCCGAAACTCCCGGATGCGCTCCCGAATTGGCGCAAGCAGCTTTTGAGCGCCGGGGAAGGAGAGGGCGCCGTCAGGATTAACAAAATCCCTTTGCATGTCGATAACAATAAGTACGTGCATCGCTCCAACCTCCTGGTCGTTATGAATCTATTTTAACCTTAATTGCCTGGCCTGGCAATTGCGCGGAATATCATGTGCCGGCAGGGCCAGAATATCGGGATGGAGGCGATTAATTTGCGGGTTCTGCAGGTGTCCGGCCCCGCTGCCGGCGGCATCAAAAAACATATTCGCCAACTGGCCGCGGGGCTCTATGCCCGGGGCGTGGAGGTGCGGATTGCGCCACCGGGGCCGGTAAGCCCGCTAACTATGGCGGCCCTGATCCGGGACATCCGGGAAGGAGGGGTAGACCTGGTCCATTGCCACGGTTTTCAGGGCGGCGTTAACGGGCGACTGGCAGCGCTGGTGGCCGGGGTGCCGGCTGTGGTGACAATTCACAATTCCCTGCAGGTGAAGGGCTTGTACACTCGGGGCGCCCTTTGGGCCGAGGGCTGTTTGCGTCGGCGCACTGCCCGCTGGGTGGCCGTATCTTCTTGGCTGCGGGACTGGTCACTGGCAACCCTGGGCCTACCGGAGTCAGGGATAGAGGTAATTTATAATGGCATTGAATTGACGCCGCTGCCAGACTTCTGTCCGCGCCCGGTGGTGGGAACGGTGGCCCGCCTGATTCACGGCAAGGGTATCGATGTGCTGCTCCGGGCCCTGGCTCTTTTGCGGCGGGACTTACCAAATGTCCGCGGACTGATTGTCGGCGACGGACCAGAGCGGCCGAAACTGGAGCTTTTGTCCCGGGAGCTGGGCCTGGAGTCAGTGGTTAAGTTTACCGGCCATGTCGATGATGTCGGCGGATACTTGCGCAGGATGGGTGTTTTTGTGCTGCCCACCCGCAGCGAAGGGCTGGGCATCTCGATAATGGAGGCAATGACTCAGGCGGTACCGGTGGTGGCAACCGCTGTGGGTGGCGTGCCGGAATTGGTCGTAGACGGCAAGACCGGCCTGCTGGTGCCGGCAGATGCGCCGGGACGTCTGGCGCTGGCGATAAAACAAATTCTCACGTCCCGGGCACTGGCCCAACGCCTGACTGTAGGCGCGTGGGAACATTTGCAGGCCCGGTTTGCGCTTGATGCCATGATAAGCGGCAATTATCAGCTCTACCGGAGGGTGATTGATGCGTAGGCTATTATTCATTGTTTTGTTTCTGTCTCTGATGCTGGAACCGGCTGCTGCCGCCCGGGTTCGTTTGTTGGTGATGGACGGCGTGCACCTGGAGCACTTGGTCGATGAGGATTTGCCCCATTTCCAACACTTGCTTGACCAGGGCTCCCTCGCCCTGGTCAACACCAATACCGGTGGCGGTCGCAATAGCGAGCATGCAGCCGTCACCCTGGGCGCCGGCAGTCGGGCCTTGGGCCCGGGGGCTGCATTTGCCTATCGGGAGGATGAATTGGTGGAAGGTAGCCTCGCCCGGCAGGTGCTGGCCAGGCGTACCGGCATACTGCCGGAGCCAGGCAATTTGGTTTTAGTGGAAATGGCGGCAATTCATGCCGCCAATGAAGATTTACCCTATGTGGTCCGGCCCGGTTACTTAGCCACCCGTTTGCGGGAGGCCGGTTTTTCCGTGGCGGTGCTTGCCAACAGCGACGGCGAAGAATTGTTTCGCCCGTCGGCGGCAATCGCCGCCGACGAAAACGGGATTATCCAGGCCGGGCTCTGCGGCTCGGAGCTTCTGACCAGGGACCCGGATTTTCCCTTTGGCCTGCGGGCCGATTTGGACGCATTCACCCAGGGGCTTGAGCAGTGGCTGGAAGCGGACCTGTTGGTAATTGACACCGGTGACACCAGCCGCGTTCAGCAGTATGCTGGGCATCTAAGTAGCGAGCAAAAAGATGCTCTCAGACATCAGGCCCTGCGCCAGCTGGATCAGGTATTGGGGGAGATTCTCGCCGATTTCCAGCCGGGGGACTTATTGCTCATCACCAGTCTGCAGGCGGACCGAGAGTTGGGGGCAGAGGAAGGACGCTGGCTGACACCGCTGGTCGCCTATGGTGGCGCGTTTTCGCCCGGACTGCTGGGCTCGGCTACCACCCGGCGCCCCGGTGTGGTGGCCAATCTGGACATTACTGCCGCCATTCTCAATCATTTTGGGCTCTGGGAGCCGGGAGAAATTTACGGCCAGCCGCCTGCGGTATACGGCAATCAGGGGGTTGACCATTTGCTGCGACGGGAATGGGAAATGGGCCGGGTCTACCGCTTGCGGACCCCGGTGATTCAAGGGTTCATAGCGGCGGTAATTATCTTGGTCGCCCTGGCGCTGGCCGCGCTTTTCTGGCGCTGGCGGCGCTTGGGCTGGTTGCGGTTTGCAATGTTGATGGTTCTGTCCACCCCGCTGCTGTTCTTGGCCCTGGGGGCGGTGCCGGGCCATCCCCTGACGGTGATCTTTTGGCTGGCGGGGGCGCTGGCAATTGCCGGCGCCCTGTGGCGTCTGCCACCCCGCCAGGCAATGACTATCCTGGCCACAGTTACAGCGCTGGCAGTGGCCACCGATGCGCTTGTGGGCGCGCCCTTGCAGCAGCGTTCAATCCTGGGCTACGACGCCATTTCCGGGGCCCGTTATTATGGGATTGGCAATGAGTATATGGGCGTTTTGGTGGGCAGCGTGCTACTGGCCGCCAGTGGCCTTCGCCGCCGCTGGCGAATTCCTGTGTACGGAGTGGTAGTGGCTGTGCTGATGCTACCGGGGGTGGGCGCCAATTTTGGTGGCACTCTGGCCTCGGTGATTGGTTTTTCCTTCGCCCTGGTGGAGTCTCGGGACCTCCACAACAAAAAACACCGCCGTTGGGCGGTGTTGGCGCTGATTGGATTTGGGCTGGGATTTATTATCTTGAATCTGGTGGGCGAACGCTCCCATGTGGGCCGGTTTTTGGCCACCCTCGCCAGCGACCCGGGCGAGCTTTTGCCCACGATTGAGCGCAAGCTCTCCATGGCCTGGCGTTTGGTGCGCTGGTCCCTGTGGAGCCGGGCCTTCGGCGCCCTACTCCTGGCGGCAATTGGGATTTTGGTGGCCGGAAGGCGCTTTTGGGCGCGGCAGTTGGGCGCGCACTGGCCCCTGGTTCGGGGTGCAATCGCTGCTGCCGCCGCCGCTCTACTCCTCAATGATTCGGGGATTGTGGCGGCAGCCACAACCTTGTTGTTTCTGAGCTTCCCCCTATTTTACTATCAGTTTTCCGAGAGTTCCTCGCTCACCTGAGTCCATTGCTCGTATAAATCCTCCAACTGTTGGCTGAGGGCATGGAGCTGGGCGGTGAGGTCGGCCAGAAGCTGATGATCGGCACTTGCTTCCTCGATCTGTTGGTGCAATTCTTCCTGACGCTCTTCGGCAGTAGCGATTTCCGTTTCTAATTCCTCCAGGCGCTTTTGGCGGCGGAAGCGCTCGTTGGGTGAGAGGCCGCTGCGCTTGCGCTCGGCCTTTGGCGCTGCCGCTGGCGCCGCCTGGGGGCGGGCCGCTTGCTCTTCCTGGGCGCGCTTTTTTTCCAGGTAGTATTGATAATTGCCCAAGTAGCGGCTGACGCCGTCATTGCTCATGGCCAGGGTGATATTGGTTACCCGGTCCAAAAACCAACGGTCGTGGGAAACCACCAGCACCGTGCCGGGATACTGGTCCAGGGCGTCCTCTAACACTTCCTTGCTGTCGATATCCAGGTGGTTGGTCGGTTCGTCCAGGACGAGGAAGTTCGCCTCTTCCAGGAACAGTTTGGCCAGGGCCAGGCGGCCGGCTTCGCCGCCGCTCATCACCCGCACCGGTTTGAAGGCCTCTTCGCCCCGGAACAGAAAGCGGGCCAGCAGGCTTTGGACCTGGCCCCGGGTCCATGTCGGACGGCACGCCCAAATCTCATCAGCGGCGGTGTTTTCCGGGTTGAGGTCAGTCCGTTTCTGGCTGAAGTAAGCGATATCCGCATGGTGGCCGAGGCGCACCTGGCCGGAATCGGCGGCGATGTGGCCGCAGATAACCTCCAGCAGTGTCGTCTTGCCACAGCCGTTGGGGCCGATTAGTCCCGCCCGTTCCCCTCGCTCCAGCTGGAAGCTGATGTTTTTAAACACCGGCTTCTCTGACCAGGCTTTGGCCAGGTTCTCCACCTGGAGGACATGGCGGCCGCTGGTTCGCTTTTGTCGGAAGCTAAAGGCGGCCTTGAAATTTTCGCCGGGGGGCGGCGCCAGCCGCTCCAGTTTCGCCAGCTCCTTGCGCCGACTCTGGGCCAATTTGGTCTTCTGGCCGGCGATATTACGGGCGATGAAGTCCTCAGTGCGGTGGATATACTCTTGTTGCTTTTGGTATTCCTTGGCCTGCTGTTTGCGACGACTGGCCCGTTCCCGTTGGAAGAAGTGATAATTGCCGGGATAGCGCTCCAGATGCTGATGATTCAGTTCATAGATTTCGTCAGCCAGCGCTTCCAGGAAGCGCCGGTCGTGGGTAATCATCAAGAGGCCACCGCTATAGTTCCGGAGGTGGTCTTCAAGCCACTGGATCGCGTCGATGTCCAGGTGGTTGGTGGGCTCATCCAGCAGCAGAATATCCGGGTCCGAGAGCAACAGCTTGGCCAAAGAGAGGCGGCTCTGCTGGCCGCCGCTGAGCTGCTCCACCGGTTGGTCGAACTCGGTTTCTAAAAAACCCAGGCCCCGAAGGATGCTGCGGGTGCGGGCTGGGTATTGGTAGCCTCCCGCTTCTTCGAAGCGTTGACTGAGCCCAGAGTATTTCTTCAGACTTTGCTGGTCATTAGGGCGGTCGGTGATTACCTGCTCCAGGGCGCGCAGTTCCTTTTCCATCGCCTCCAGGTGGGCAAAGACCGCCAGGCCCTCGCTGAGAACTGTATGTCCGGGCACTACTTTAAACTCCTGGGTCTGGTAGCCGAGACGCGCCCCTTTTTGCCGGATTACCTGGCCGCCATCGGCTTCCAAGCGCCCGGCGAGGATGTTTAATAAGGTAGTTTTGCCGCTGCCGTTGGCGCCCAGCAGGGCAACCTTCTGGCCCTGCTTGACCTGCAGCGATATGTTATCCAGCACCAGTTCGGCGCCGTAATATTTGCAGATTTGGTCCGCAGCAAGTACAATCATATGTAGTCCCTCCTGTCAGTTCGATGATAGCCGGAAACCGGCTTGTTGTCAAAGTAAGACAGGAAGTTGGAGGGGAGATTTGTGGATAAAGCTTATCATGTGCCTGGCCGCTTTACGCCGGCGCGGTTTTTGGCTCGGCCCAACCGGTTTGTGGCCGAAGTGGAGCTAGAAGGGGAACGGGTCCGCGCCCATGTACCCACCTCCGGACGCTTGGCGGAACTGCTGGTGCCCGACGCCAATGTGTTGGTGCGCACTGACGTGGCGCCCGGACGCAAGACAACCTGTGATTTGATGCTGGTGGAAAAGGATGGGACCTGGGTGTCCTTGGATTCGCGCTTGCCCAATTACCTGGTGGGCCAACTTCTAAGAAACGACGCGCTGCCGCCCTTTACCGGCGTCAGCACTGTGCGGGCAGAATTTAGCCACGCCGCCGGTCGCCTGGATTTCGCCTTTACCGACGGCAACGGTCAGCAAACTTTGTTGGAAGTGAAGTCAGTTACCTTGGTGGAGGCCGGTGTGGCGATGTTCCCCGACGCGCCCACGCTGCGAGGCGCCCGCCACCTTGCGGAACTCACGGCTGCGGTGACCGAAGGTTATCGGACCGCGGTAATGTTTGTAATCCAACGGGAAGATGCCAGCGTATTTAGACCAAATGGGCGCACCGACCCGGACTTTGCCAAAGCGCTGGCCCGGGCAGCGGAGGCCGGTGTGGAAATTTACGCCTGGCGCTGTAGGGCAGAGGCCAATAGCCTGACCTTGCTGGCGCCGGTGCCGGTGGAACTGGAGGGTTAATATGGAACGGATTCAGGACTATATTCGTATGTTTTTCGACAACCTGGATATCGATATCTGGCAGTTTCTAACCCAGACAGGGTTGCTGCTTATCCGGATATTGGCGATTATAGTAATCGCCTGGCTGCTTCTGAAGGCAGTGCGGGCGCTGCTGCCCCGTTTGCTCCTCAACGACAAGGTGGATCCCGCCCAGGGCAAGACTTTGGTCTCGCTGCTTCATTCCCTAATCCGCTATGTTGTCTATTTTATCGCCGGCCTGACAATCCTTGTGCTCTTTGATATTCCTGTGATGCCAATCCTCACCAGCGCCGGGATTGTCGGGCTGGCAGTGGGCTTTGGCGCCCAAAACCTGGTGCGGGACTTCATCAGCGGGTTTTTCATCCTCTTTGAGGGCCAGTTTCATGTCGGGGACTTCGTCCAGATAAACGGCGACTTCACCGGCACAGTGGAGGAAATCGGGCTCCGGGTCACCAAGATCCGGGAGTGGTCCCAGCGTCTCCATTACATAGCCAACGGCGAGATTTCCCGGGTCACCAATTACAATCGGCAGCGTATGCGCCCGATTATTTCGGTGACCGTGCCCTATAAGTATGAGCAAAAACGGGTGGAGGAAGTGCTGGAACAGGTCTGCCGCGCTGTCGCCGCGGCCCATCACGACCAGATCATCGAAGACCCCAGCGTCTTTGGCATCACCGACATCGGCGAAAAAGGCATCACCTTTACATTGATTGCCCTGGTCCTGCCCGATAGCTACTGGTTCATCGAGCGCATGCTCCGTAAAGAAATCCTCGCGCAATTCGCCAGAGAAGGCATCGAGATTGCCTACCCCCACCGGGTCTTCATCAGCAGCGACCCGGACAGGGGGACAGGTCCCTTGTCCGGGACCTAGGGTAAGGCAAGCCGGACAAGGGACCTGCTGTCTTCCCTATTGTCAAATCCTGAGCTTATGATAGACTTTGGCCAAAGGGGGGACATGCTATGGGCAGACTGGATCTTGATTTAATCAAGTATCTGGGCCTGATGCTGGTGGGTACGGCCTTAACTGCTAAACTACCCCATCATACGGTTTCCCTGGGAGAATACTAGACAGTTCAGGTGGGCAACACAACCTTTTTTCCAGTCCATTTATTAACCCTGGCACTATTTGGTTATGCAATCTGGAGTATTTTACATTTTGAACGCTTCAGTAAACATAAAATTGCTGTTTTTCTTTTGCTTGATATTCTGATTTTCCCGCTTATGCAAAGTGGTGTTAATTTTATGCGCACCAGCGCCCTGTGGCTGTGGAATCACGAGCTGAAATCTATTGACATTGAACAGGCAAGAATATACGTGTCCAGCTCATCCGAAGAAGCAAAAGTCAATATTTCTCTGGAACTCGCTGATTATAGTCGAAAGCCAAGCACCTTCAATATCCGCCTGCATTTGCCTGAGTCTTTGCATAATCATTTCCAGGCAGAGCAGTATGAGTTTGATTACAGCTACAACTTTTCTCGCGGCGCCCGCTGGCATATACAGGAAACCATCACTGTGCCCCGCACATGGACCGCTGATCCGGACGACTTCAGGTGGTTCTGTGAGCAGTGGGTTGACATTACGTTGGTTTTTGAGCTGTATAATGAGGAGCACTCGGTCAAGTTCAGAAGCCGATAGATATCATGCACACCCCCGTACAGGGTCCCTTGTCCTAAAGCAGGACGGGTCGGAAAAGAACCTGCACCGTCAGCACAATTCTCTCACTATAGTGGTATAATGTACTAGAAAATCATGCCATTGGGGAGGGGTTGGATGGATAACAGCTTTCGCCAGGAGATTGAAGCGTTTAAGGCCTGGAAACAACGGCGCTGGGTGAAGATTTCTGAGACTGAATATAAACGTGCCAAGGAATTGATACCGCCCGAGGAATTTGCAAGTAAGTTTAAAATCAACGATGATGGTGATGAGTTTTACCGCTTGGAGGAGGATGGAAGCGGCGCTGTGGATGACGCCGAGGTGGCGCTCTGGGTGAGTCTCAAACAGAATCAACGCCTGAAGAATATCGAGCACTCTTTAGCAATAATCAAGAACATCATAATTGCCTTGTTAGTCATTTATATAATCATGAGTTTTATTGGTTGTGTCGCTTTTTTCACAGTTTAATATACAATGGGCAGACGCGGAGTCTGCCCATTTTGCGTTATTCTACTTCTTTAAATTCCACCGGGTCATAAACCCGCAGCGATTTATCGCCGAGTGTTTCGGCGTCCAAGTATTCCTTCATTGTTTCCGGGATGGTAATGGTGTCGGGGTCGCCGTCGCTGATATAGCGGTTCGACTCCAGCTGTTTTAAGGCGTTGTCCAGGAAGTCGCCGCCGTAGTTGCTGGCGCGAATCCGCGGCATTGCCCGTGGCGAGTAATCTCGGTGGTTGGGAGGATGGGCTGGGTGGGAGCCGACCAGCAGGATGATATCGTGCTGATATTCTACCCCTTCATAGACGCCGCGATGGGCCAGATGCTGCCACTCTTCCTTAGGTCGGGAGCCAAAGGGCAGGGCCAGGGAGTTCATTTTATATCCCGGCAGCACAGATTCGATAAATACTTGCCCGCCGCCCATTTCCCGCAGCAATTGTTCTTCGCTGTCTATGTCGCGGCTCAGATGGGGGTGGGTATAGGTATGGTTGCCAATCTCCATGCCCCATTCCACAAGCTGTTCCAGTTTCCAATTCCGGTGCTCAGCGGTGTACCAGGAATCGGTTTGGGAGAAGGGATGGGGAAAGTTCAGATAAAAGGTGGCGGCAGTGCCCATTTCGGGATTGCGCTCTGCAAAGTCTAGGATGATTGCCACCGCCGAGTCAGGATCAAGGACAATTTCACCGGTCTCGTCTTTAATCAGATTGAAGTTATTTCTCGGCCCGTCGTCAAAGGTCAATACCAGGGGGCTTGTCCCGGCGGGAATGTCAATATTATCGTTGATGACATCGGTCATGCTCACCAAACGAAATCCGGCGTCATAAAAGCGCTGGAGATCATTGCGGAAATTGTCGGCGGTGCGCACCCATTCTGCCTCCGGTTCGCCGATATTATGGTACATAAAAACCGGAATTCGCCCCAGTTCGTTGGGTTGATACGTGGCAAAGTCAAAGGGCGGCTCCGGGTCGGGGTCAGGTTCGGAATCGTTATCCGGTGGATTCTGGCCCTGTTGGGAGTCATTTGGGTCGTCGGGCGGAGAAGCAGGCGGCGTTGATGTGCAGGCGGTAACTGTAAGTATAAGCAGTAGGATTAACAGTAGTGGTTTAAATCTCACGGGCATTCTCCTTTCTCTTCTCTACTGCAATTATAAGTCATAAAAAACATACGGACAATTGTTTGTTCTTTCCATTATTTATTTGGAATTATGCAGGAATTTTGGCAGTTAACAGGGAATGAAAGTTAATAGACGAGGTGATGAGAGTGGGATTTGAGTTTTCCTGGAAGTATTTCGGCGTGATATTGGCCGCAAATCTGTTGGCACTTATCCCATTTGTAAATGATGCTGCCGGCATATGGCGGTTGTTCTTGGGTAACGGTGTAATCCTTGCGCTGGTGATTGGCATCGGCCTCGCGCTCTCGCCCTGGCTGGGCATCAGCTTGACATTAGCAGATACCGATTCAAAACCCAGGGTTGTATTTTTACGGGCGCTTTTGCTGGGCGGTATGTTGGCAGTTTTCACTTTGGCTGCCCGCGCCATGATTGCCATTTCTTTTTTTGAGGGACTGGACCTATCCGGTTTTTTAGAGTTTTCACGCCAGTCTTATCCAGGTTTTGGCGGCGGTGTCATGATTTCAATCGCAGACGCTCTCTTACAGGAGACTGTTGGTCGATTATTCGTCCTGCCTTTGATTGTAGCGCTCTTGGTCACTCTTTTCCCCCAACTCCAGCTATCTCCTGCGGCTTACTGGGTCGGGATTGGCATTGCGGCAATCTATAATCGGGGTCAGGATTTGGTGGGCACCATCTTTCAGCCCTTGGGCGCCGGCGAGTTGTTGTCCTTATTCTCTATTTTGGTGAATATAGTTCCGGCGATATTCTTTGGATGGTTGGTCTGGAAGCGTGGCTGGTTGGTGGGGCTTGCCTGCCATTGGTCGATGGTCGCGACGCGTATGCTGGTAATTTTTTTGTTCTGAATGGCAAAAACCTCCGGGAAAAAAATTAAAATTACGCTATGCAAAACCGCCCACTTCAGGTAAGATAAAAAAGTTAAAAACTATATTTTATGCATTGCATGCAGGATAATTTCATTTTTTGGGCGAATAATTACTATACCACGGAGGTGTTCGCAATGGATCTTGAGAGTTTATTCATAGTCGGCCTCTATTCGGCTGTGGCCCTGGCCAGCGGCGCATTTTTGGTCGGTTTTGTGTCCTATACAGCAGTAGCGGTTGTGCGTTGGTTTCATAAGCGCCAAAATATCGAGCGCATTTGGGGCGGTTTGGCCGGCGTGCTGCTGCACCTGGTAATCTTCACTTTGACCTTTAACCGGGCCTATCCCGAAGCCAAGGAATTTTTGGAGCGGGTCATCGGTCGCCTGTTTTAAACAACAAATATCGAATGGCCGGGGGTATTTACCCCCGGCCATTTTGCAATCAGTTTTATACCGGCTGCACAAAAATTTTGAACTTGCCCCCGCAGATCATACCTTCGCCGGCGGCCAATGTGTTGTTAAGGTTATAATCAAGAAGCTGCGGACAGTTGGTTTGGATAACTTCAGCAGCGGCCTCGATTACCAGCTTTTCGCCCAGGCCGCCACCGACCGTGCCAATGATTGTGCCGTCGGGCCGCACCAACATCCGTGAACCTGCGTCCCGGGGCGTGGCGCCGCCTGCTTCTACAATTGTCGCCAGTGCGTAAGTTTCGGCGCCTTTTGCAGCAAGTGCGGCCAGGATTTCATTCATATCCGCCGTCGGCGGTTGTTTGCTGCGCTCGTTTATTACCTCGGCAATGATGCTGACAGCGATTTCTGCCGGGGTCTGGGCGCCAATTGGCAGTCCCACCGGCGCGAAAACCCGGTTCAATTGCTCTTGATCAATGCCGCGCTCCCGGGCCCAGTCAAAGACTTCCCGCACTTTCTTTTTGCTGCCGATCATTCCGATATAGGCGGCATCGGTTTTCAGCGCCAGTTCCATGCACTCCCGGTCGTGGACATGCCCCCGGGTCACAATCACTAGGTAATGACCGGCGCCTATGTTCAGTTTTTCGGCTGCAACTCCATAATCCAGGGCCATAACTGTGTCGGCATAGGGAAACCGCTCCCGGTTGGCAAAATCACTGCGGTCATCAATCACGGTGACAGTAAAGCCGGTTATTTTGGCGATTGCCGCCAGCGGTACAGCTATATGGCCGCCACCAAAGATTACCATGTTTGCCGGCGGGATGATTCGCTCGTTGTATAGCAGGTCGTCGCCGCAGGTGATCAGGCGGTCCGTTTCAACCCCGGTTGGCAGCGGTAAATCTGCACCTGCCAGCAAATGCCCGTCGGGATCCCGGAGGGCTAACTGGTCTTGATGGGGACCATCAACGGCAATTGTCAGCAGAGTCTGCTGGCCGGAGTGATAATTTTCTCTGAGCTTTGTCCATATATTACTCATTTTAAAAACACACCTCCCTGAATGTGTCTATTATACTATATTTGATTATTGATGAATATTGTCTGTCGATTGAGGAGTTGAGCGCGATGAAAAATTTATTGCTCTCCGGGCGGCCCCGGATTGGCAAGACCAACCTGCTTCGCCGTGCCCTGGCTAAGTCCCCGGTCTCCTATGGCGGCTTTTCCGTGCAGCGCCTGGAGAAAAATGGCTGGACATGGGCATTCCGGTTGTTGGATTTGGCCTGGGAGCCCTATCAACCGCAAACGCAAATGCCAGAGGCGCATCCTGCGGATGTGGTGATTGAGCTGGGTCCCGATGGGAAATGGCGAGGCAAGCGGGCGGTCTTTGACGGCAAGGGGCGCCAGGCGGTATTGGCTGCGGTTACCGAGCAGGTGCAATTGATCGTCCTGGACGAACTGGGTATTTTTGAACGAGACGCCCAGGCCTTTCAGGCCGCAGTTTTTGCTGCACTGGACTGTCCGTGGCCGGTGCTGGGGGTGCTGAAAAATAAATCCAATCCGTTTTTGGATCGGATTCGCACCCATCCCGATACCCGGATTCTCACGGTGACCGAGGATAATCATGGGGCGGCGGCCCTGGAAATAGATAGATTCTTACAAAAGGAGCTGTTTAACAATGAAACAATGGACTGAAGAATCTTTGGCTTGGTATATCGAAGCGGGCAGGCGCAGCCAATATCCCAAAGCAATCCTCGACAAACTGCGTCCGCATCTGCGATCTGATGATGTGTTGTTGGACATTGGTTCCGGCCCCGGCCTCTATGCCCTCGCCCTCTACCAAGAGATCAAAGAAATATATAACCTTGATTCCCAGGGGCTGGCGTTGGAATTTTTGCGTGGACAGGCAAAGGCAATGGGCGCGAACAATATCCACATAGTTGAAGGGGTTTGGCCGGATGCTGATTTTCAGCGGTCGGTGGATGTGGTGCTGGCTGCCTTCAGCAGTGGCCAGGTGATGCGGGACGCAGCAAGCATTCGGAAAATGCTTGCCCTCGGCCCCCGAATGCTTGTTTTTGTTGCACCGGCGAAAACGGGCAAGAAATTTTTCCGGGACCGGTCATCTCGCGACAATGGTGACCGGCGTCCGGCTCATCAGCAGACCCTAGACATCCTTACCGAGCTGGGTCTTACATACAGTTGTGAAGAGCTGGACATAGATTTTGGCCAGCCGGTAGCCAACCTCGAGGAAGCGGCTGCCTTTCTCAGCGAACAGTTGCGGATCGACGCGCTGAAAGCTCGCCAACATGCTGAAAAGATTGGCTTTCCCACTGATTATGGCTGGTATCTGCCAAATCCCCGTCACACTGCTCTAATTATTGTAAAAAATTGCTGAAATAAAGCAGGGAAAATTCTTTAAACATAGAAATGTTTAAGTAGCATACAAATATTTTGATGGAGTTTAAGTCAGGCTTAAACAAAAAGGAGGCAGCGTGTGATGATTGATTTGTCGGTTAACCAGGAGCAACTGGACCGGACGGTGGCCCGCGCCCGGGAGAAAAAGATTATTATTCCCACACTGGCTCAACAAAAGGACCCTGCACTAATACCTGAGTCAATCAAAGAAAAGCTTAGCAATATCGGCCTTTGGGATCTGAACTCGTACAATCTGTTTCGGATAACCTGGCGCAACGAACCTACCCGCACAGGGGGGCTTTTCGGCGGTGTCAATTATCTTGAGTTGCCGCCGGCCCTCACCGGTGTCCGGGCCAAAATTATCGGTTTGGTGGGCAAGTGGTTTCCCACCGGCGCCCACAAGGTTGGCGCCACTTTTGGCTGCCTGATCCCGCGGTTGGTCACCGGTCAGTTTGACCCCACCACCAGCAAGGCGGCCTGGCCGTCCACCGGGAACTACTGCCGGGGCGGCGCCTACAACTCGGCGCTGCTGGCCTGCGACTCAATTGCAATTTTGCCTGAGGGGATGAGCCAGGAGCGCTTTGACTGGCTGGCCCAGGTCGCAGGCGAGATTATTCGCACCCCCGGCAGTGAAAGCAATGTAAAGGAAATATTTGATAAATGCTGGGAGCTCCGGCGCACTCGAGACGATGTGGTGATCTTCAATCAGTTTGATGAGCTGGGCAATTATCTCTGGCATTATGAGGTAACCGGCACGGCCATGACCGATTTGCTGGCAGACCTGCTGGGCGCTCGCGATCGATTTGCCGGATTGGTGGTTACCACCGGTTCTGCCGGCACCATCGGCGCCGGTGACCGCCTCAAACAGCTCTACCCCACTTGTAAATTGGCGGCAAGTGAGGCCCTTCAGTGCCCGACACTGTTGAACAATGGCTTTGGCGCTCACCGCCTTGAGGGGATTGGCGACAAACACGTCCCGTGGGTGCACAATGTCTACAACACTGACATGGTCATGGCCATCGACGATAATGATGCCATGTCGGTTATGCGCTTGTTTAACGAGCCGGCTGGCCAGGAATATCTGCAGAGCCAGGGTGTTTCCGCTTCTGTGGTGGAAAATCTGTCCCTGTTGGGGATTTCCGGCATCGCCAATTTGCTTTCGGCGATAAAGTTTGCCAAGTATTATGAGCTCACAGAAAATGATGTGGTTATGACAGTTTTCACCGACTCGATGGAAATGTATAACTCCCGCCTGGAAGAAATGAATCAGCAGTTCGGCGCCCTGGAGCAAGTCGATGCCGCCATCAGCTATTATCGCGACCTGCTGGGGGTATCGGTGGATCATCTTCAAGAGCTTACGTACCAGGACAAGAAGCGCATCCATAATCTCAAGTACTATACCTGGGTCGAACAACAGGGCAAGGATGTGGAGGAGCTAAACGCACAATGGTATGACCAGGAAAATTATTGGGGCAGTATTCAGGCGCTTGCCGGCGAATTGGATTGTCAGATCGAAGAATTCAATCGCCGCACCGGTCTGTTGGCTGCTCTCTAGGCAGGTGCGGGAATGGAATATGTAAAGGGGCTGGTCTGCATCACCTGTCGGCGCCGTTATCCGCCGGCGCCGGACCGCTATCTTTGCTCTGCTTGCGGAGAAAAGGGCCTGTTGGATGTAGATTATGATTACCCCGCCATCGCAGGCAATTGGTCACGGGAAAAGCTTGCCCGGTGCGCTGACTACTCTTTGTGGCGCTATCTTCCCCTTTTGCCAATCGACCCGGAAACCCCCCGGCCGGCATTTGCCCTGGGGTGGACTCCTTTGCTCACCGCTCCCCGCCTCGCCCGGGAGCTGGGAGTGCAGACGGTTTATATCAAGGACGATGGTCTCAATCCCACCGGGTCCTTAAAGGATCGGGCATCGGCGATTGCAGTCGTCAAGGCGCGGGAGGCAGGGGCGAGCACAATTGCCTGTTCTTCCACCGGCAATGCCGCTTCCTCTTTGGCAGGAAATATTGCCGCCAGCCAGGGGCTGAAGGCCGTAATCTTTGTCCCCGCCCGGGCGCCCCAAGGTAAAATTGCCCAGCTTCTGATCTATGGGGCGAAGGTGATTTCGGTGGAAGGTGATTATCAGGCTGCCTTCCTGCTCTCGGCTGCGGCCCTGGACAAGTGGGGCTGGTACAACCGGAACGCTGCCATCAATCCTTACCTAATGGAAGGCAAAAAGACAGCGGTTTTGGAATTGGCGGAACAATTGGGCTGGCAACTGCCCGACTGGCTGGTTGTTTCCGTGGGCGATGGCTGCACCATTGCCGGCGCTGGCAAAGCTTTGCACGATCTGGCTGCCCTCGGTTTTATCGATAAAATCCCCAAACTAATTGGCGTTCAGGCAGCCGGCTGCGCACCGATTTACGATGCCTTTGTCAGTGGCAAGCCGCTGTCCCCGGCGCAAGAGAATACCCTTGCCGACAGTATAGCCGTCGGCCTACCCCGCAACCCGGAAAAAGCCCTGGCGGCAATCCGAGCCACTGACGGCGTGATGGTGACGGTAACAGATGCCGAAATTCTGGCGGCCATGCGTATGTTGGGCCGCACCAGCGGGGTCTTTGGCGAGCCGGCGTCGGTAGCCGGGCTCGCCGGTCTGGCTAAGCTTGTGCAAAGCGGTGTGGTGGCCAGCGAAGACACAGTCGCCGTTGTCAATACCGGCAACGGCCTCAAAGATATCAAGAACGCGCTCCAGGCGGCCGGCAAACCGCTTTCAGTGCCTCCAGAACTTTCAGCATTGGAGCAAATTCTGGAATGGAGTTAGATTATGGAAAACGCGCGTGAATTGGGCGTCAAGATTCGCAGCAAGCGCATTGAGAAAAAACTCAGCCTCAAAGAACTGGCGACCCTCATCGACAAGACACCCAGCTTTCTCAGCCAGGTGGAACGGGGTTTGGCGGAGCCGTCAATCACCAGCCTGCGCAAAATCGCCAACGCCCTGGAAGTACCGATCTTTTATTTTCTGCTCAATCCGGAAGAGCATAATCCGGTTGTGCGCCGCAAACAGCGGAAGATCCTGTCTTTTCCCGGATACAGCCTAACCTTTGAGCTTTTGTCCCCCAACCTCAATCAGCAGATGGAAATGATTCAGGGCCGGCTTAAGCCCGGCGCCGCTACCTGTGATAAGCCCCTGACCCACCTGGGAGAAGAGTGCACTGTGGTGCTTGCGGGCACCATGGAAATTCAAGTGGGCAGCGAAAAATACACCCTTACCGAAGGCGATTGTATCTACTACTTTGCCTCGATTCCCCATAAAATTACCAATATCGGCAGCGATGAACTGGTGTTCATATCTTCAATTACCCCCCCGAACTTTTAGGAGGGAGCTTCGTGTTATATAAAAATGCAACCTTAGTGACGGATACAGTGTTTGAAGCCGACCTGCGGGTGAAGGGGGAGAAGATTGCCGCCATTGGCAGGCTGGAGCCCGAACCCGGGGAAGCCGTGCTGGATCTGACAGGCAAACTGCTGCTGCCGGGGATCATCGACGCCCATACCCATTATCTATTGGAGGCCCGGGGGGCCCTAACCGCCGATGATGTCTATTCAGGCAGTGTGGCGGCGCTTATCGGTGGAGTGACAACGGTGATTGACTACGCAAATATGATTGCCGGCGCGCCGCTTTCTGCCGGCGTTGACGACCGCAAGCGGGAATTTGTCGCCAGTGCCGTGGACTATAATCTTCATCTAGTGATAACCGATGAGTTGCAGACTGCCGATCCGGCAGATTTTGCAGCCCTGAAACAACAGGGTATTACCAGCGTCAAATTATTCACCACCTATCGGGAAGCTGGTTACATGCTGAGCATGTCCAAATGGCGAGAGATTCTCGCCGCCTGCCGCCAGGCAGGATTGTTGGTCACCGTCCATGCCGAGGATGACGAAATCGTCTCTGCCGCCACCGCAGCCGGTATTGCCGCCGGTAAAACGGAGCCCGGTCACCATCCTGACCTGCGACCCGCCGCTGCCGAGGTGGAGGCGGTGCGTAAGCTGATATCTCTCTGCCGGGAGAGCGGTTGCCCGCTTTATGTCGTACATCTGTCGACGGGAGAGGCGCTGGCCCTGCTGACAGAGGCGCGGGCGGAGGGTTTGCCCATATATGTGGAGACAGCGCCCCATTACCTGCTCTTGGACCGGGCAAGTTTGGCCCGCCCCGACGGGGCCCAATACCTGATGACGCCGCCGCTGCGCACCGAAGCTGATTGCCACTCCCTCTGGCAGGGCATCGGGGAGGGGGCAATTGATGTGATTGCCACCGATCACTGCGCCTATACGCCGGAGCAAAAGGCCCTGGGCAAGACGGCCTTGGATATCCTGCCCGGCATCCCCGGCAGCGAGACCCTGCTGCCTCTGATGTACACCTACGGCGTGGACCGCGGTCGTATCGAGCTGCCGCAGCTGGTGAGTTTGCTGGCCACACGCCCGGCAGAGCTTTTCGGGCTCGAGGGCAAGGGTGCGCTTAAGGTCGGCGCCGACGCCGATTTGGTGGTTTATGATCCCGAGCCCAGGTGGCAATTGAGCGATGACAGTGTCTATACCCGGGCCGGCTACACTCCGTTTGCCGGAACTGAAATTTGCGGGCAGGTGGAAATGACAGTCCTCCGGGGACAGATCGTTGTCCGGCGTGGCCGGTTTACCGGCAGTCGCAGCCAGGGCCGATTCGTCCCAGAGATTTAATAAACTCGAAAGAGGGGAGAAGAAAGTATGGTCGCCAATTTAACCGATGCAATCCGGGAACGTGCAAAACAGTATGAGCGGGACATGGTTAATTTTCTCCGGGACCTGATTGCCATCCCCAGTGAAAGTTGCCAGGAAAAAGAAGTTGTGTTGCGGATCAAGGAGGAGATGGAGAAAACCGGCTTTGATGAGATTACCATCGATGGAATGGGTAATATCCTTGGCCGGGTTGGGGATGGCCCGCGAATCCTTGCCTTTGACGCCCATATCGACACGGTGGGGGTTGGTTCCTTAGAAGAGTGGGAGCATGACCCGTTTAAAGGGAAGTTGGAGGACGGCATTATTTACGGTCGGGGCGCCGTCGATCAGACCGGCGCCATGGCCAGCATGGTCTATGCAGCCAAGATAATCAAGGAACTGGAGCTGGACAAAGAATTCACGGTCTATATGGTTGGTTCTGTAAACGAAGAGGATTGTGACGGCCAGTGCTGGCAGTACATCATCAACGAAGTGGGGTTGAAGCCGGAACTGGTGGTAATTACCGAACCGACCAATCTCAACATTTACCGTGGCCACCGCGGCCGCATGGAGATACGGGTCACCACCCGGGGCGTCTCCTGCCACGGCAGCGCGCCAGAGCGGGGCGATAACGCTGTCACCAAGATGGCGCCAGTCATTCTCGGTGTCGACAAACTTAACCACCGGCTCAAAGACGACCCCTTCCTGGGCAAAGGCACAATCTGTGTCAGCTATATCGAGTGCGAGACCCCCAGCCTGTGCGCGGTGCCAGATAAATGCGAAATCCACTTGGACCGCCGGCTCACCGATGGTGAAGACAAGGAGTTGGCCATCAGTCAGATTAAAGAGATTTGCGCGGAGGCAGGCATCGACGCTGAGGTCTGGATGCTCACTTACGACCGGCCCAGCTATACCGGACTTGTCTATCCGGTGGAGAAATATTTCCCCACCTGGGTGCTGCCGGAAGACCATCCCGGCGTGACCAGTGCGGTGGAAACCTTTACCCAGCTCTTCGCCAAGCCGCCCAAGGTGGATAAGTGGACCTTCAGCACCAACGGCGTCTCAATTATGGGACTCCACGGCATTCCCTGTGTTGGTTTTGGCCCTGGCAATGAAGTTTACGCCCACAGTGTTCAAGATCAGGTTCCCGTGGAACATCTGGTAAAGGCCTGTGAGTTTTACAGCCTCTTTCCCATGGTGTATTGCCGGCAGACCAAATAATCCGTCGGTTAAGCGCATAAAAATTCAATAACAGGAGGAGAAACCATGCATTCGTTGTTCAGAGGTAAACATTTTATCAGCGAGCAGGATTGGACCCGGGAAGAATTGGATATGGTTTTGGATGTTGCCAAGGACCTCAAGCGCAAATTTGCCCTGGGGGAGCGGCATAATCTGCTCCAGGACAAAACGCTGTTTATGATGTTCTTTGAGCAGTCCACCCGCACCCGGAACTCCTTTGAAGCCGGTGCCACTCAGTTGGGTGCCCATGCCCATGACCTTACCCCCGATAAAATGCAGATCAGCCATGGCGAGGCGCCCAAGGACACAGCCAAGGTGCTCAGCCGCTACGGACACGGCATCGCAATCCGCAACTGCTTCTGGAAAGTCGGCAACGATTACCTCAGGGAAGTTGCGTACCACTCTCAGGTGCCGGTTATCAGCATGCAATGCGATATCTGGCATCCCTGTCAGGGACTGGCCGACCTGATGACCATCCAGGAGAAGTTCAGCAACAAGACCGAGAACCTGAATGTGACAATTTCCTGGGCCTATGCACCCAGCTATATGAAACCGCTAAGTGTGCCCCAGTCCCAGATTGCTCTGTTCCCCCGGTTTGGCATGAACGTGACACTCGCCCATCCCCCGGAATTTCAATTGATGCCGGAGGTGCTGGAGACTGCCAAGCGCAATGCCGAGGCGGCCGGCGTCAACTTCCGGGTCACCGACAACATGGATGAGGCCTTTGAAAATGCCGATGTCGTCGTGCCCAAGAGCTGGGGTTCCCAACTGCTGACCGATGATCCCGACGAGTCGCTGAAGCTGTCCCAGAAATATACCGACTGGATTTGTAATGAAGAGCGCATGAAACTGACCAAACCCAATTCCATATACATGCATGCCCTGCCGGCAGACCGGGGCAATGAAGTAACCGATGCAGTGATTGACGGACCGCATTCGGTGGTGTTTGATGAGGCCGAAAACCGGCTCCACACCGCCAAGGCGTTGATGGCCCTAACCATGGGCGGCCGTCCGTAATTTTGGAGCCGGGCCCTTAGGCCCGGCTGTACTTTACTAGGGGGGGATTATATGCAAACTGTGAACAAACCTGCCAAACGGTTGGATGCCCGGGACAAAGTGACCGGAAAGGCCCGGTTTGGCGCCGACCTTTATGTGGACAGCATGCTCTACGGCAAAGTCCTGCGTTCGCCCCATCCCCATGCCAAGATCAAGAACATCGATGTTTCAGGGGCCCAGGCCCTGGACGGGGTGGAGGCGGTGCTCACCGCCCGGGACATTCCCGGCAGCCACACCTTCGGCGTTGTCATCGCCAATCAGCAGGTTCTGGCCAAAGAGCGGGTGCGCTACAAAGGCGATGGGGTGGCAATGGTCGCCGCCCGCAGCAAGGAACTGGCGGAAAAAGCCCTGACGCTGATCAACGTGGAGTATGAGGAACTGTCGGCGGTCTTTGACCCCCGGGAGGCGCTGCAGGCAGGCGCGCCCCAGCTGCATGCGGATTATCCCGGCAATGAGGCGGCCTATCACTGTGTGCGCAAAGGCGATGTGGAAGCGGGCTTTGCCCAGGCCGATGTGATTCTCCAGCGGGAGTACGAGACCCAGACCATTGAACACGCCTATATCGAGCCGGAGGTGGCCCTGGCGACGCCTGGAGACAGCGCCCCGGCAATCACCGTCCAGGGCTCGATTCAAAACCCCTTTTCCTGCCGTAAAGCCCTCTCGGTGGTGTTGGGCCTGCCCCTCAATCAAGTGCGGGTGGTTCAGTCCTTCATGGGTGGGTCCTTTGGCGGCAAGGACGAGGTGATGAGCACCCTCTGTGCCCGCGCGGCACTTTTGGCCCTCAAGACCGGCAAGCCGGTGAAGATGGTCAACACCCGGGAGGAGTCGATCCGCGAAAGCTACAAGCGCCATCCCTACAAAATGCGCTACAAAGTCGGCGCCACCCGGGAAGGTAAACTGACGGCCATGGAGATTGAGGTTGTCGCCGATGCCGGCGCCTACGCCTCAATGACGCCCTTTGTCACCTGGCGCTCCACCGTCCAAGCCACAGGTCCCTATGAGGTGCCCAATGTCAAAACCGATATCTACGGCGCCTACACCAACAACTGTTACACTGGCGCCATGCGGGGTTTTGGCTCGCCCCAGGTAATTTTCGGCCAGGAATCGCTGATGGATGAGCTGGCCGCCGAGCTGGGCATGGAACCGCTGGATTTGCGCAAGCTCAACGGGTACCGTCAGGGCTCAATCACGGCCACCGGCCAGAAATTAGATAACCATCAGGTCAGTCTGATGGAAGTGCTGGATAAAGCCGTAACGGCTTCGGGTTATTTGGAGAAACGCAAGCTCTACAGCGAGCCCCATCAGGGCAAGTTGAAGCGGGGCATTGGCCTCGCCTGTAGCTTCCGGGGCTGCAGCCTGGGGGCCGAAGGTGTTGACGCCACCGGCGCCATGGTCTCGGTACAATACGACGGCACTGTCTATGTTTATTCGGGACTGGCGGAAAACGGCCAGGGCCTGCAGACGATATTCTCCCAGATTGCGGCGGAGGAGCTGGGAATTCCCCTGGAGCGGGTTGTGTTTATGCAAACCGACACCGCTTTGATTCCCGATGGTGGCCCCACTGTCGCCTCCCGCAGCACAATTATGGGCGGCAATGCCGTCCGCTTGGCGGCCGAAAAGGTACGGGAGACCTTGTTGGGGGCAATTGGTGGCCAGCTCAGGGCCGGTTCGGAGGAGTTGGCCTGGGGCAATGACCGCTTCTATGTCAAGGACGACCCCCAGCGGAGCGTCAGCTTCCAGGAGGCGGTGGAAGCCGCCAGAAGTCAAGGTGAGTTGCTCTCGGCCCTGGGCTGGTATAAGTCGCCCCGGGTTTCCTGGGACGAGGAGCATGGCCAGGGAGACGCCTATTTCACCTATGTCTACGGCTGTCAGATTGCCGAGGTGGAAGTGGACACCGAGACCGGCTATGTCCGGGTGCTGAAGGTGACCGCTGCCCATGATGTGGGCCGGGCCATCAACCCGGAAACGGTGAAGGGCCAAATTTACGGCGGCGTTGCCCAGGGTATGGGCTACGCGCTGCTGGAAGAGTTGCAGCAGTTTGACGGCGATATCAAGACCCTAAACTTTGATGAATACCTGATTCCCGGTATCAAGGATGTGCCGGAAGTGGAAGCGATTTTGGTGGAGAACCCCGATCGCTTTGGCCCCTACGGCGCCAAGACAATCGGTGAACCGACACTGGAAATTACGGCGCCGGCGATTGCCAGCGCTGTCGCCCAGGCCACCGGTCGCCGGGTTCGGGAACTGCCCCTGGATCTGGAGCGGGTGCTCTTGGGCCGCTCACTGCTGAAAGAGCGTTATCAAAGGGGGAAGCAGAAATGATCGAATTTGCCCTTACCCGTCCCCGCACTGTTGACGAAGCCCTGGAAGTTTTGGCCGAGTTGGGTCCCCGGGCCCGGGTTTTGGCCGGGGGCACCGATTTGCTGATTTATCTGCGGAATGGTCAGGGTGTGGAGATGGTGGACACCGTTGTGGATATCACAGGCCTGGCGGAACTAAAGGAAGTTCGCGCTGAAGCCGGGGAACTGGCGCTTGGCGCCCTGGTCACCCACGCCGAACTGACACGCAACCCCCAGGTTCCGCCGCTCTTGGCCCGGGCCGCCGGGCACGTGGGCTCTCCCCAGATTCGCAATCGGGGCACCGTAGGTGGCAATGTCGCCAACGCTGCTGTCTGCGCCGATACTGTGGCGCCGTTGGTGGCCCTGGACGCCCGGGTGGTGCTGCAGAGCAGGGATGGCCAGCGAATTATGCCCCTGGATGAATTCATCACCGGACCCAACCGCACGCAACTGGAACCGGGGGAACTGCTCACCGAAATTCGGTTTGCACCACCGGCCGCCCAAGTCGGCTGGGGGTTTGCCCGCCTGGCCCGCCGGGAGGCGCTGGCCATTGCCCGGATGAATGTGGCGGCGCTTTGCGCGGCCGATGCTGCCGGCGTGCTCACCGATGTGCGCATTGCCCCGGGTTCGGTCTTACCGGCGCCGGCCCGGGTGACCGAGGCGGAGCAAATTCTCCTGGGCAAACAGCCCGAGCCCGCGCAGGTAAAAGCGGCCGGACGGGCGGTGGCGGAGAAGATGGTGGCTGTATCTGGCCGCCGCTGGTCCACCGATTACAAAGAACCGGTAATCTGCGCTTTGGTGGAAAGAGCGCTTAACGATGCCCTGGGGGTGGAGTGGAAATGAAGAAGGTAACAGTGACATTGCAAGTGAATGGGGCTCCCCGCACCGTAACTGTAGATGCCAACGCCCGCCTGCTGGATACCCTGCGGGAGGATCTGCGTCTCACCGGCACCAAAGAAGGCTGTGGTGTCGGCGAGTGCGGCGCCTGCTCGGTGCTGCTCAACGGCGAACTGGTCAACTCCTGCCTGGTGCTCACCGCCCAATGCGACGGCGCCCGGGTCGAGACAATCGAAGGGTTGAGTCCCGACGGCGAGCTCCATCCCCTGCAGGCAGCGTTTATCGACAACAACGCTGTGCAATGTGGTTTCTGCAGCCCGGGGATGCTAATGGCCGCCAAGTCGGTGCTGGATAGACACCCCGAACCCAGCGAAGAGCAGATCCGGGAAGGTATGTCCGGGGTGCTCTGCCGCTGCACTGGCTATAAGCAGATTGTCGACGCGGTTAAAGACGCTGCCCGCCGGGAGGGCAATAAATGAGTCTGCTCCTAAAACAGGCGGCGGTGATTGTGACCATGGATGATGAGCGCTCCGAGCTCAAGGATATGGATATCCTCATCCAGGGGCCGGCAATAGTCGACATCGCGCCCGCGATTACGCCGCCGCCGGGAACTGAAGTCATCGACGCACGCAGCAAGTGGGTGTTTCCCGGCCTAATTAATACCCATCACCATCTCTATCAGACCCTAACCCGCTGTATCCCGGAGATTCAGCAGGCGGAGCTCTTTGACTGGCTGAAGTTCCTCTATCCAATCTGGGCTGGGCTCACCGGCGATCATGTCTATGCCGGGTCCTTGGTGGGGCTGGGCGAGCTCTTGAAGTCGGGCTGCACCACCGCCTCGGACCATCACTATGTCTTCCCCCGGGGGAAGTCGGGATTGATCGACCGGCAAATTGAGGCGGCCCGGGAGTTGGGGATTCGCTTTCACCCCTGCCGGGGCAGCATGTCCCTGAGCGAAAAAGACGGCGGCCTGCCGCCGGATTCGGTGGTCCAGACCGAGGAAGAGATTCTCGTGGACAGCGAGCGCCTGATCAAAAAGTATCATGATAGCGAGCGCTTTGCCATGTGCCAGTTGGTGTTGGCGCCCTGTTCCCCCTTCTCGGTGACCAAGCGTCTGTTGGCCGAGTCGGTGGAATTGGCCCGTAAACACGGGGTAAATTGCCACACCCATCTGGCCGAGACCCGGGATGAGGACGATTTCTGCCGTGAGAAATTGGGGATGCGCCCCTTGGATTACATGGAGTCTGTGGGCTGGCTTGGTGAAGACATCTGGTTTGCCCACGGCATCCATTTCACAGATGATGAGTTACAAGTGCTGGCCCGCACCGGAACCGGTGTCGCCCACTGCCCCGCTTCCAATCAGAAGCTGGCCTCGGGGGTGGCCAAGGTGCCGCAAATGCTCAAGGCCGGTGTGCCGGTGGGGTTGGCGGTTGACGGCAGTGCCAGCAACGACGGCTCCAACCTGCTCACCGAACTCAAGGAAGCGCTGCTGGTGCATAAACTGCACTGGGGCATCGATTCCTTCTCAGCCCGGGACGCCCTTTGGCTGGCGACCCGGGGCAGCGCCCGGCTGCTGGGCCGGGACGATATCGGGTTTTTGGCCGCCGGTCAGGCCGCCGATATGTTCCTGGTGGATGTCAACCAACTGGACTTCGCCGGCTGCAGCGACCCGGTGACGGCGATTGCCGCCTGTGGCGGCAGTCAGGTGGTGGACATGACGATTGTCAATGGCCGGATTGTGGTTCGGGACGGCAAACTCTTGACTATGGACGAAGGGGAAATCGCCCGCCGCGGCCATCAGGCCGCCGGCGAATTACTACAAAAGGCGGGATTGGCATGAAACTCTTGGTCAACGGAACTGTGCTTACCAATGACGACCCAATGGTGCTGGCCGCCGGTGCTGTGGCCATGGAGGCGGACAAAATCATTGCCGTCGGGACCAAAGCAGACCTGCGGGCTCTCTATCCGGAAGCGGAGCTGATTGACGCCCGGGGCGGCATAATTATGCCGGGGATGCTCAACACCCATATGCATATGTACAGCGCTTTTGCCCGCGGGATGCCGCTGCCGGGGTTTCGCCCCCGGGATTTTGTCGGCATTCTCGAGGGTCTGTGGTGGAAGCTCGACAAGGCCCTTACCGCCGAGGCCAATTATTACAGCGCCCTAATCAGCGGTATCGAGGCAATCCAGAACGGCACGACAACTTTGGTGGACCACCATGCCAGCCCCAACGCGATTGCCGGGTCCTTAGATGAATTGGCCCGGGCCGGCACTGAACTGGGCATTCGCTGCTGCCTGAGCTATGAGGTTTCCGATCGGGACGGCCAGGGCTCAATCCGAGCTGGCATCGCCGAGAATCAACGCTTTGCCCAGTGGTGCAAGCACACAAAACCGGAACTCATGGCCGCCAGTTTTGGCCTCCACGCCAGCTTCACCCTGTCGGATCAGACTTTGGAGATGTGTGCCGAGGCTGCCGGTGACACGGGAATCCATATCCATACCGCTGAAGCGGCCAGCGACCGCCAGCACAGTTTGCAGCACCATGGCTTGCCGGTGGCGGCGCGTCTGGATAAGTTTGGCCTCTGGCGTCAAAACAGCCTTGCCATCCATTGTGTGCATATCGACAGCGAAGAAATGGCGCTGCTCAAGGAGCGGGGTGTCAATGTAATTCACAATCCCGAATCCAATATGGGCAATGCCGTGGGCCGCGCCGACGTGCCGACAATGCTGGAAATGGGCCTCCAGGTTGGCCTGGGCACAGATGGCTATACCACCGATATGTTTGAAGGGATAAAGGTCGCCAATTTGCTCCACAAGCATGACCTTGGCGATCCTGCCGCCGGAATACCGGTGGATAAACTGGCCTTTAGCAGCAACACGGAAATAGTCAGCGCCCTGTTTGGCAAGAAAATCGGCCGTCTCGCCCCTGGCTGGCAGGCGGATGTAATTGTCCTTGATTACCAACCATATACGCCCTTGACCGCCGAAAACTGGTTTGGCCATGTGCTGATGGGCATGTCCGGGGCCCAGGTGCGAACGACAATTGTCAATGGACGGACAGTGCTGGAAAATCGTGAACTGAAGACTATCGATAAAGAGAAGGTTTATTATCAGGCGAAACAGTGCGCTCAAGAAACCTGGAAACAGGTTTAATCTTGGAGGTGATGAAGTGGATCAACAGTATTTAGCCCCTTCCACCCTCAAACAAGCCACAGATTATCTCTGCCAACACAAAGCGGCAACAGTCCTCGCCGGTGGAACAGACCTTTTAGTCAGGCATTATGACGATCTGGATCTGTTGGAAACGATAGTGGATATTGGCAACCTGACGGAACTGCAAACTTTGGAAACGGGCAGCGAAGTGCGGCTTGGCGCCCTGGTCAGTCATTACCAATTGGCCACCGACCGCTGGCTCAATGAACATGTGTCATTGTTGCCCCGGGCCGCCACCGAGGTGGGGGCGCCCCAGATTCGCCATCGCGGCACCTTGGGGGGCAATCTTGCCAACGCCTCGCCGGCCGCCGATCTGGCGCCGCCATTGATCGCGCTGGACGCGGTGGTGGAGCTGGTTTCGGCCGACGGCAATCGGGAGCTGCCCCTGGCAGATTTCTTCACCGGCCCCGGCGCCACCAAATTGGCCGCCGGGGAGCTGATTACCGCCGTGCGTTTCACCAAGCCCGGCCCCAACCAGGGCGGCAGCTTCATCAAGCTTGGCAAGCGCAAGGCCCTGGCAATTGCCACCGCCAGCATTGCGGTGTTGGTCACTGTCCAAGGGAACATTCTGGCTGATGTGCGCATTTGCCTGGGCTCGGTGGCGCCGGTGCCTTTGCGGGCGCGGAACACCGAAGCGGTGCTGCGGGGCCAGGCGGTGAATGCTTTGCCCCTGGAAGCGGCCCAGGCGTGTCTACAAACAGAAATTTCCCCGATTGACGATATCCGGGGCACTGCCAGCTATCGTCGGGAGACGGCAGCTGCGATTCTCGTCCACGCCCTGGAGCAGGCAATTACGGAAGCAAGGGGGGAGAGTTGATGGCGAATGTTTCGATTACCCTCAGTGTCAATGGCCGTGAATATACCCTGGCGGTAGCGCCGGATCTGCGTCTCATCGTTTTGCTCCGGGACCATTTACACTTGATGGGCACCAAGGAGGGCTGTGGCAAGGGTGAATGTGGCAGCTGCACGGTGATCATGGACGGCCTGACTGTTACTTCCTGCTTGGTGCTGGCGGTGCAGGCCGACGGCGCCAAAATCACCACCATTGAGGGGCTGGGGGGCAAAGAAGCCCTCGACCCCCTGCAGGAGAGCTTCATCCGCCATGGGGCCGTACAATGTGGTTATTGCATTCCCGGCATGGTTCTGAGCGCAAAGCAGCTGCTGGACGCCAATCCCAATCCCAGCCGGGATGAGATCAAGCAGGGGTTGGCTGGCAACCTCTGCCGCTGTACGGGATATACCAAGATACTAGACGCCGTGGAAGCGGTGGCCCGGGGAGGTGGGAAGCGATGAGAGCTGGCTATGTAGGCAAAGCAGTGGACAGGGTGGATGCCCGGACTAAGGTGACCGGCGCCGCCAAGTATCCCGCCGACTTCTATTTTGAGGATATGCTCCACATCAAGGTTCTGCGAGCGCCCCATCCCCATGCCCGGATTAAAAAGATTGATGTGGAAAAGGCCCGGGCCCTGGAAGGTGTCGAATTAATAATCACCGGGGAAGACGTGGACTGGCTGAAGAAATTTGGCCTTATTTTCAAGGATCAGGAGGTGCTGGTCCGGGAGAAGACCCGTTATATGGGCGACGCGCTGGCGATTGTTGCTGCTGATTCGGAAAGAACCGCCCGCCGGGCCCTGCGCCTGATTCAAGTTGATTACGAGGAGTTGGAGGTTCTAGGCGACCCGCTGCGGGCGATGGAAGCGGATGCGCCATACATTCATGAGCCCCCGGCCGAGTCCTGCGCCCATCAGTACAATCCGGCCAATGTGCTCTGTGTCCATCACCTGAATAAGGGTGACGTGGATAAAGGGTTTGCTGAAGCCGACTATATCTTCGAAAATCAGTACACCACCAGCCATATCGAGCATGTGGCGCTCCAGCCCGAGTCGGGGGTTGCAGTCTACGACCAGGATACCGGCAAGCTCCGGCTATGGGCCGCCACCCAGTGGCTCCACGATGCCCAGGCCGATATTGCCCAGTGCATGGGGATGTCACCGGAGCAGGTGGAAATCATCCAGCCCGCCATTGGCGGCGCCTTTGGCAAGCGGGAGGATCTCTCGGTGCATTTGCCGCTGGCGGTGATGGCCAAACTGACCGGACGACCGGTGAAGATGGTGATGACCCGGGGTGAGTCGATGATTGCCCAGAGCAAGCGACATCCCGCCATCTATCGCTTTAAGACCGGCGTCAAAAAGGATGGCACGCTGACGGCCTGGCAGACCGAGCTGATTAGCGACACCGGCGCCTATGCCTCTTCGGGGCCTGCTGTAGTTCACCAGGGTCTCTATGTGAGCACCGGCCCGTACAATGTCGAAAATGTCCGTGGCGTATGTTACACCGTGTACACCAACAACACCTATTCCGGGGCAATGCGCGGGTTTGGCGCCACCCAGTCCGCCTTTGCCTACGAAAGTCATATCGATTATATCGCCAAGGAACTAGGACTCGATCCCGCCCAGTTCCGGCTGAAAAATTGCTTCCGCCCCGGTTCGGTGACCGCCAACGGTCAAAAACTGACCACCAGTGTGGCGGTGGCGGAGACAATCGAAACGGCCCGGGAGCGCTTCGGCAGTAAAGGTACGCCCTCTTCTCCCCGCAAGCGGCGGGGGATGGGTATGGCGACCATCATGTTTGGGTGCGGCTATGGCGAGGGTTTCCCCGACCACTCGATTGTCAACCTGGAAGTGACCGAAGAGGGCCGCATCCGTGTCAAGAGCGCCGCTGCCGATGTTGGGCAGGGTGTCAAGACTGTGGTGGCCCAGATTGTCGCTGAAGTGCTCAATCTACCCCTAGATTTAATTGAATTGGCGGAAGCCGATTCGGTGACGATGAAAAATGCCGGCAGCACCTCTGCCACTCGCCAGACGATTTTTACCGGTAATGCGGCCAAGATTGCGGCCGAACAGTTGTTGGCGAAAATCTTCCACCGGGCGTCGATGGAACTCTGCCGCCATCATCCTGAGCTTTCGGTCAAAGACGGGGAGATTATCCTCCACGGCACCGACCGGCAGATGACTCTGGCTGATTTGGCCAAGGTGGCCCGGGTAAAGCAGGATCCGCTGGCCGCCGAGGGTTGCTTCTTCCCCCACACAGATGTCCCCGATGAACAGGGTCAGGGTGAATTGGTCTATGTGGCCTACACCTTCAACACTCAATTTGTGGAAGTTGAGGTGGATACCGAAACTGGTCAGGTCGATGTACTGCGGGTGGTGGCTGCTCCCGATATCGGTAAGGCGATCAATCCGATGGGTGTTGAGGGGCAGAGCGAAGGTGGCACGGCGATGGGCATGGGCATGGCCCTGATGGAGCAGCAGGTATTCAAAGACGGCATCACTGTCAATCCTGATCTTGGCACCTACCTGATTCCCACCACCATGGATGTGCCGGATATCGAAACGATCATTGTCGAGAGCGGCGATGCCTGTGGCCCCTATGGCGCCAAGGGCATTGGCGAGCCGGCGATGATTCCCACGGCGCCGGCAATCATCAACGCCATTGAGGATGCCGTCGGTGTCCGAATCACTGACCTGCCCGCCACACCCGAAAAGATACTGGCGGCGTTAGCAAAAACTAAGAATGGAGGGGAAGCATGAGCAGATTGAACGTGGAGTTTTCCGGACTTAAGCTGATGAATCCGGTGATGCCTGCCGCCGGCCCCCCGGTCAAGGACGGCGAAGCGGCAATTGCCGCCGCCCAAGGCGGCGCCGGGGCAATTGTCACCAAGACAATCTCCGATAAGCCGGCGCCGGTTCCCAAGCAGTGCATGGCAGAAATCAAGGGCGGCTTTTTGAACACCGAGCTCTGGTCGGAGCTTTCGCCGGAACAGTGGCTGGAGCGGGAGTATCCCCGGGTCAAAGAGGCGGGCCTGCCGGTAATTGTCGGTCTCGGTTATACCGCCGAACAGATCAACTACCTGGCACAAAAAGTGGCGCCCTTTGCCGATGCTCTTGAGCTTTCCACCCATTACCTGGGCGATGACCCCAGTCCCGTGGTGGCGGCTGTCAAGGCCGCCAAGGCGGCGGTGGATCTGCCGGTCTACGTCAAGCTCAGTCCCCAGATTGACCTCAAACTCTTTGGCACGGCTGCCCAGGAGGCTGGCGCCGACGGCTTGGTGTTGATCAACTCCCTGGGCCCGTGCCTGGATATCGACCTTGAGACCGGCAAGCCGCTGATGGGCAGCAAGACTGGTTATGGGTGGCTTTCTGGGCGGGCTATCTTCCCGGTGGCACTGCGGGCGGTCTATGAGGCATACAAACATGTGGATATCCCGATATTGGGCGTTGGCGGCATCAGCAGCGGCGAGGACGCGGTAAAAATGATTATGGCCGGCGCCCAGGCGGTCCAGATTTGCACCGCAGCTATCCTCCAGGGCCCCGGCATCTACGGCAAAATTGCCCGGCAGCTAGAGAAGTGGCTGGATGACCACGGGTATGAGAGTCTGGAAGAAATACACGGTCTTGCCCATAAACACCAACGGGAAGAGGATTTGCAGCAGTGGCTGCCGGTGGTGGATGCGGAGAAATGCACCGCCTGCGGCGCCTGTGCCCGCAGCTGCGTCTATCATGCGATTGAAATCCAGGACTATGCAATCATCGATGAGGAGCGCTGCTTCGGCTGCGGACTGTGTATAACCCGGTGTAAATTTGACGCCATCAGTCCCAAGGCTTAGGGGGACGTTGCGATGAGGGAGTTTTTGGCCCAGGCCCGGGGTGAGGTCAAGGCGGACCTAGTGTTTAAGAACGGGCTGGTGGCTGATGTGTTCAATGGTGAACTGGTGGAAACATCTGTAGCTGTGGCCGGGGGGATTATCCTCGGCTGCGGCGACTATCAGGGGGAAATGGAGATCGATTTGGCCGGACAGATTCTTGCCCCCGGTTTCATCGACGGGCACTGCCATGTGGAGAGCGGCATGGTCGGCGTCGGCGAGTTTGCCCGGCGGGTGGTGGCCCTGGGCACAACAACCGTCTGCGCCGATCCCCATGAAATAGCCAATGTTGCCGGCCTCAGCGGCGTTGAATGGCTGCTTGAAGAGGGGCGTAAATACCCCTGGAATTTTTATCTGATGCTTCCGTCCTGTGTGCCAGCGTCGCCCTGGGAAACAGCCGGCGCTGTGCTTAGCGCTGGTGATCTGGCGAAGCTGGCGGACAAACCAGGCGTCCACGGCCTCGGCGAAGTGATGAACTATGTCGGCGTGATTCAAGGCGAAGCGGATCTTTGGGATAAACTCAAGCTGATGCGGGATAAATTTATCGACGGCCATGCTCCCGGGCTCGGCGGTAAAGATCTCAACACCTATCTGCTGGGAGGCATTCGGGCCGATCATGAAATAACCACTGAGGCCGAGGCCCGGGAGAAAGTTAGCTCCGGGATGTATGTGATGATTCGTGAGGGCAGCGCCGCTCGCAATCTGGCGGCTCTGTTGCCGGCGATAAATAAGCGGAACATAAGCCGGTTTCTGTTTGCCACCGATGACCGGGACCCGGGCGATCTTTTGGAGCAGGGGCATATAAATTATATCGTGCAGCGCGCCTGTGAGCTGGGGCTGGCGCCGGTGGATGCAATCCGCCTAGCGACAATCAACTCCGCCCAGTGCCTCGGCCTGGAACGGGTGGGTGCAATTGCTCCCGGCTATCGAGCGGACCTGATTGTCCTTGGGGACAGAGAACAATTGTTTGTGACCACTGTTTATAAGGACGGTAAATTGGTGGCCAAAGACGGCGAAGCGCTGTTTAAACCGGACGAGGGACCTGTCCCCGTGCCCGTGGGTAAGTCGGTGCGGATTGCTCCGGTGCGGGAAGAAGATTTCTACCTGCCTGCGGGCGAGCAGTACAGGGTGATTGAACTATTGCCCGGGGAGATTGTGACCCGGGAAGGGAGGGCCGGGGCTCAAGCAGTCGCTGACCTGACAAAGCACAATCTCGCCCGCCTGGCTGTGGTAGAGCGTCACCATGCCAGTGGCCGCATTGGGCTCGGTCTGCTGCGCGGTCTTGGGCTCCAGCGGGGCGCGATTGCCACTTCCGTGGCCCATGACTCACATCACATCATTGTCGCCGGCATCGAGCCTGCCGACATGGCTACCGCTGTTGCAGCTGTGGCCGCACAGGACGGCGGCCTGGTGGCGGTAGCCGCTGGAGAGGTGTTGGCGGAACTGCCCCTGACCTTGGGCGGGCTGATGTCCACAGCATCCATGGAGCAAGTAGCCGAGCGGCTGCACCAAGTGGAGCGGGCAGTGCAGGAACTGGGCGTGCGACTCAAGAGTCCGTACATGGCCCTGAGTTTCCTTGCCCTGCCGGTGATTCCAGCCCTTAAGCTCACCGACCGCGGCCTTTTCGATTCAAAAAATTTTCAGCCAGTAAACCTCACCATGTAACACCAAAACAGGACGGTTCTCAATTGGCGCCAATTGAGAACCGTCCTGTTTTGGCAAAGCAATTGACGAATATGGCAAAGTAGGTTATATTACGTTTACGTGTCATTGATTGTACATCTCTGTGACCGGGCTGGGACAGGCAGGGAACAGAAGTATAAACGGCATATATATAGCAGTATTATTTGTCTAAATACAACTATGCTTATATAAGGGAGGGATTCTGTGTTTGGCAATAAATTGATTCGCAAGCAACAACGGGTGCAGAGGACGCCGCTAATCTTAATCGGCGCACTGCTTGCCGGCATGTTATTGTTTGTTTCTGAGGTTGTTTTATGGGTGTATTGGGCTGCTCAGGGCTTGGTGTTTCTCGGCATTTTTGCCTTAATTTTGGTCTTGATTGCCCTTGGGTTTGCAATTCATGAAATCGTCGCCAAGCGCAATTTCTGGGCTGTGCCGGCAATCGCTATCTGTGTGTTGGTGCCGGTGTTGGTGCTTTCGCTCCATGCCCGCCAGATTCCCCATCGCTATGAATTTGAGCTCCGCCAGCAAGAGCGGGAAGAAACCGCGGCAGTTTTTATTCGCCAGTCCACTGAAGGTGGTTCATCGCGGGAAATTCTCCCCGTTATCAACTTTCTCGGTTACTTTCGCTTCAGCCATTTTGCCAACCAGGGCAAGGTCGGTCTTGTCGATGTAATTCAGGCGCCGGCTGAAGATTATCAGGTAGTCTTTTTGCGGGAGGGCGGGATCTTGGAAAACCTACTCCACGGCAGAATACCGGTGTTTCGCCCGCTAATTCACCGAATTTATTACACGCCAGAAGGTACACCGCCACCAGCGACAGGGGATAACCTCGTTTTGATGGAGTTTGAACCCCGGTGGCACTGGCATATCGATACCTATTCCGGCAACAATTACTATGCTGAATAAAACTGGCCTACAGCCAGTTTTTTTATCAATTTTTCACTTGTAAATTCGTGAACCAAACTGTTAGACTGGTTTAGAAGCATTTCGCGTAAGCACAGGAAGCAGGTGCAGATCGATGAAACAAACTGAACTACTGGGCACTGAAAATATTACCAAACTCATGTTGAGATTTTCTGTGCCGGCAATTGTCGGGATGATGGTTAACGCTCTCTACAATATGGTTGACCGAATTTTTGTCGGTAACGGAGTCGGCTCTCTGGCTCTGGCGGGGATTACCGTCGCCTTCCCAATGTTGATGATTATTATGGCCTTCGCCGTGCTTTTGGGTATAGGGGCCAGCACTTTGATTTCGATTCGCCTTGGTCAGCAGAAGGACCAAGAAGCGGAAGCGATTATGGGCAATGCCTTTGTAATGATGTTCGTTTTCTCGGTGTTGATTACAATTGCCGGGCAATTCCTTATGGAACCAATGTTAATGGCCTTTGGCGCAAGCGCTACAGCGCTCCCCTATGCCCGGGAATACGCCAGTGTGGTGCTTTGGGGCACGATGTTCTTCATGTTTGGGATGGGTATGAATAATTTCATCCGGGCAGAAGGTAATCCCCGGATGGCAATGCTGACGATGGTAGTTGGCGCATTTGCCAACATCGCTCTCGATGCCCTGTTTATTTTTGTGTTTAATTGGGGAATCAGGGGCGCTGCTGTGGCTACAGTCATCTCCAAAGGGATCTCTGCTGCCCTTGTGCTGTATTACTTCCTCAATGGCAGAGGTCATCTAAAATTATCCCTGTCGAAAATTCGCCTAAACAGAAGCTATATATTTGGCATCCTGACCCTGGGGCTTGCGCCCTTTGCAATGAACTTCTCCGCCAGCCTGTTGAATGTTGTGTTGAACAACAGTCTCCGGGCTTATGGCGGGGACCTGGCCCTGTCTGCCATGGGCATTGTCAGCAGTGTGGCCACATTTTTCTTGATGCCGATAATTGGCATCACCCAGGGCATTCAGCCGATTGTTGGCTATAATTATGGTGCCCAAAATTTCGGCCGCGTCAAGGACGCCTTGTTCCGGGGAATCGTTGCCGCAACCGGCATCTGTCTATTGGGGTATCTGCTCATCAACGCCTTTCCCATTCAGTTGGTCTCGCTCTTTAACCGCGATGATGCAGAGCTGGTCCAGTTTGGCGCCCGCGCGATGCGTCTGTTTCTGCTGGCGATGCCTGTAATCGGCTTCCAGGCTGTTGGGGCCATTTACTTTCAAGCTGTGGGGCGGCCTAAGCACGCTGCATTTCTCAGTCTTTCCCGCCAGGTGCTGATCCTGATTCCAGCCCTGTTGATACTGCCCCGGTTCTTCGGAATTGATGGCGTTTTTTATGCCGGCCCTGTGGCAGATTTGACTTCGGCGCTACTGACCGCTGTTTGGGTATTTATTGAGGTCCGCAAACTTAACGCCAGAAGCAAAACAATGTCCGAACTGTCGGCTGCAGTTGAATAGGCAAGAAAACTTAACCCGCTCCGGCGGGTTTAATATGTGCGACGGGCAGTCGCGCCGCTGTAGACACACTACAGCAAGCTGGTTATGAACGACAGCGGTCAAGTTACCATATGTAACAACTGGTCGAGAGTCGGGAAAATCAGTAGAATCTCGAAGGTGC